>WRJO01000027.1 GCA_009778545.1 Treponema sp.
AAAAAAAAAAAAAAAAAAAAAAAAAAAAAAGAAAAAAAAAAAAAAAAAAAATGATAAATTTTCGTTTAACCCCCCTAACTTGGCGGGGTTTTTGGGGGGGGGGGGGGGGCTGAGGAACGCTTTACTGACTGGAAATACACACTATTCACGGAGAAAATACTACCAGATTTCGGAATATTGTGCAAGCGGCGGGCGGGCGCGAAGAAAGAATCAACGAATGAACGCGAATGGAAAGAGTAGTGAAAAAGGTGATTGTCACCGCAACGGCTCTCCCGTGTTTGATGCAACTACAGATAATCAGAATGAGTTCCGGTATAGGCAAAAGATATCCTGTTCTCCTCAAGCTGGTAAATCAAAATCCAATCACCTTCAATATGGCAATCCCAAAACCCTTCAAAATTTCCATGGAGTCTGTGTTCACGGCAAATTTCCGGTAATGGTTCTTCCCAAATAAGAAGCGCCATTATCTCGTAAATTTTCCCCATGTTTTTTTTTCGTTTTTCCAGCAATTTAAGGTCTTTTTTAAATTGATTTGTAAAGGTAAAATCCAACAATGGTTAAACACCCAAATCCTTTCGTGCTTCTTCAAGAGATTGGTACCATTTCGTGGGAATATCGCCCCGCATGATGGCCTTGCTTTCCTCCATAGCGGCAAGCACCGTAGCATTAAAAGGTGGATTATCCGCATGAAGGGGGCAATCTTCACCGTAGATACATTCCGTAGTAGTTTCTATTTCGTTTTTCACAGCGATCATAAAAGCTCCTCTGTTTAAATATACCCCTTTGAGCGAAAAATCGCAACATCATTCCCCAGTCCCCCCAAAAAAACCTACTTCCTAAAACCCCCATCCCCTGCTAAAATATACCAAGGGGGGTTGGCATGAAATACAAAACACGGGTGCTGGTCGAGCGTTTTACCGGGATACTTTCCCAGTGGCAGGGCGTCGAATGCGTTACCCTTAACGAGGCGGCTCTGGCGGATGTCCTTGATCCGTACTTTGCCCTGATCCTTGACGTGTTTTTCTCCGCCCCCATTCCCGGCAAGGACGAACGGTGCCAGGTCTACGGCGGCGACGTCGTTGCTTTTGAAAGTTCCGGCCAAAACGAAAAAGACCGCTTCCTTATCGGGGACATTCCCGTGCGGCTGGAGTATAAATTCACCGGCAAGGTGGAAGAACTGGTTTCCATCGCTGACACAAAGCTCGATTCCCTGTGGATGATCAAGGATTCGGGAACGTATGGTTTTTACCGGCTGATGAACGGGGAAATCCTGTTTTCCCGCAGCAGGTGGATTCAGGACATACGAAAAAGGCTGGGGAATATCGGCGATACGTTCTGGCTGGAGATGCGGGGCGCGGTACAGTCAAAAATGGAGCATTTTCTTTCCGACCTTGGCGCGGCGGCTTTTCAGGGGGACGAATTTCACTACCTGCTGGCATCGGCGGGTTTTATCAAGACGGTCTGCCTCGCCCTGTTCTGCATTAACCGCCGTTTCGAGCCGTCGCACCGCGCCTATTACAAACAGACGCTTGAGCTTCCCCTGCTGCCCGATTCTTTTTCGGCGAAACTGGAAAATTTCCTTAACAACGATCCCGGCACGTCAATGGAGAGAAGGTTCAGCCTCGCTACGCTGATCGCCAGGGGCATCGTCGCGCTGTAGATGATTCGCCGCGTGTTTGCATGGCTGTTAATAGCGGCGCTTTCCGTCCCGCTGCTTTCATGCGCGCCAAAGGAGCGGCCTGTTGAATTTCCTGTGCGCGGATCGAACCGGATTCTTTTTGGCATGAGCCGCGAGGCTGCCGAAGGGCGGCTGGATTTTTCCAAACCGAAAAAACTCGAATACATGTTTGACGCTGCCCCCGTGGTTTCGCCGCCCGGTTCTTTCGAAATAGCGTACTCCCTTGCCGTTTCGGGTTTGCCGCAGCAGCCCGTCCTTGAAATGGGGGGCGTTTCCTGGGCATTGCCCGCCAGTACGGCTGGTTTGGGCGATGTTATCCACTACGCCGTTCCCGCCGCCGATCCCGTTCCCCGGCAATTCAGCATTGCCCTGACGGACAGCGTCGGCAAAAATAGTACCGCCAATGACGGCGCACCCGTTCTGCAGATTCATTCGGTCGATTTTACCGAACGATGGTTTGGCTTTTACCGTCGGACGGATTCTTACGGCGACCATTTGTACATCAGCCCCTTTGTGAATAATTGGTCCGGCGAGCAGGTCAATTCCTGGGTGATTGATTTTCCCGCAGTAAGCGCCCTGCCCGGTGTGCCGACGGGCTTTTTCCCGCATGTCTCGGCGGAACTTTTGCCGGGTAGGGAGGCGATCCTTGATACGGGGAACCGCCGCTATGAAATTTCGCCGCGCATTGATCATCTGCATTTGCCGCCGTACCTTCTTTCGCATAACAGGGCGCTGACATTATCGGGGGATCGCGCGGGTTCATTTCGGCTGACCTATGCGGATGTTTCCCGCTTTCCCGCGCCAATTCCGGCAGACCCCGGCATGATCCTTGCATGGCCCGCGGAACACTGGCGCGACAGCCGCTATGAGGTTTTTCGCTGGGAACATTTTCCCTCGCTGCTGATCTTTGACATGGCCGATTACGCGGTGCAGGATCGTATGCTCAAGCGGCTGGCTTTTTTTGTCGAAAAGGCCGGTTTCCGGGGGAGGCTTGCCCGCGACTACGAGATTGCCGAACTGCACGGCTGGAACGCCCACGATTACCGCGCCGCCGATCTTGCCCGCTTTTTTCAGGCCGCCCGCGCCTCGCGCTTTCCCCTGCTTGCCGAGGAGCGCGAACTTGAACAGATACTTTTGCACGCGGGCATAATCCGCGAAGCCGTCGGTAGGATAGAGGCCGGTGAGGGCGGGATCATTTCGGTTTCGCGGGAATCGGAGGAATACCTGCGCTACCGGTTTATGGCCCACGAGGGCTTTCACGGCCTGTTTTTTATCGACGAAGATTTTCGCGCTTTTAGCGGCGGCAGGTGGCAGCAGCTTGGACCGGAGGCGAGGCGTTTCATCCTTTCGTACTTCGGCTTCCAGCAATACGACACCGCCGACGAATATCTGATGGTAAACGAATTTATGGCGCATGTTTTACAGCAGCCTGTTTCGCAGGCGGGACACTACTTCGGCACGCTGCTTCCATCCCGCATTGAGGATTCCCCGCGCCGCCGCGCCGACCTTCCCGAAAAGGATACGTCCACGGAAACATGGCCCTTGCTCGCCGAGGCGTTCACCCGCGAAGCGCAGGCGTTTTCCGGCTATGTAGAGCGCCGCTGGGGTCTTGCCGCCGGCAGGGTCAGCCTGGTGACGGTACGATAATAAGGACTCCGAAGGAGACCCATGCTCATCGACGCCCACTGCCACCCGTTTGACCTGGCAGAACATTTTCCCGAAGCCGAAAGCGAGCGGCGGAGGCTTGGCCTCATCTGCGCCGCCAGCGCCTCCACCCCGGAAGAATTTGCATTTTGCGAAAAACTTTCCAGGCAGGCGAAAGCCGACACCGCCCCGCCGATCTTGCCCTGCTTCGCCATACACCCCCAGCTCCCTGCGGGCATTAATTCGAATTTAACCACACAGAGGCACGAAGGCACGGAGGGATGCGCGATGTCCGTAAAAACCCCGTCCTCTTCTGTGCCTCTGTGCCTCCGTGAGAGGTATTTTGAGGAAATGCTAATTACGCTGGAGGGCATGGCGAGCGAGGGGCGGCTGGCGGCGGTTGGGGAGACGGGCTTTGATCTGTTCAATGCAGCTTACCGGGAAACGGAAAAGATACAGGACGATCTTTTTGCCGCCCATCTCGAAACGGCCCTGCGACACGATTTGCCGCTGGTTATCCATGCCCGCCGCGCCATGCACAAAATCTTTGCGTATGCCTCCATAGGATGCACCGCCCTGAAAAAATGCAGGGCGGTTGTTTTTCATTCCTGGTCCGGCACGGCGGGGGAGGGGGAAGCCCTGCTCAGGCGGGGGATAAACGCCTTTTTCTCATTCGGTACAACTATCATGCTTAACCACCGCGAGGCTATGCGCTGCTGCGCCCTTTTCCCCGCCGGCCGCCTGCTGACCGAAACCGACGCCCCCTTCCAGCCCCTCCGCGGCAAAGCATTTTCCGCCTATGCCGACATTGTACCCATACTTGAGACAATGGCCGCCCTGCGCCGCGAAGCCGGCAGCGAAGGCTCAACCGCCGCCGAACTTGAAAAAATCGTTGAAAGTAATTTCCGCGAAGTGTTTGGGATTAATACGAAATAATATCACACAAAGGCACAGAGGCACGGAGGATAATAAGGAATTAGTAATGAGATATGAAATAGCAATCCCTAATCCTTGTTTTATTTCTGTGCCTTTGTGCCTCTGTGTGAGTAAATAGAGATTGTCATTTGATATTTGTTAAAAATTCTTCGCTTTATCGAACTTTGCAGCGGGGATGTGGCAGTAGCCGCCGGGGTTTTTATCAAGGTATTGCTGGTGGTACTCTTCGGCGGGGTAGAAATTGTGCAGGGGCATTACTTCGATAACAACCGGCATTTTGTGGCTTTTCTGCAAAAAAGCGACAGAGGCAAGAATGGTTTCACTGTCCGCGTCGTCAACATAGTAGATGCCGGTGCGGTACTGAGTCCCGATGTCGCCGCCCTGGCGGTTCAGGGATGTTGGGTCAATCACGTCGTAGTACAGTTCCAGCAGGGATTTCAGGTTTATCTTTGACGGATCGTATTCGACTTTAACGGTCTCGGCATGACCGGTGTTTTTATAACAAACGTCTTCGTAGGAAGGATTCTCCGTGTGCCCGTTGGCGTAACCCGACAATGCAGTGACAACTCCCGGTATTAGTGCAAGGTACTTTTCCAGCCCCCAGAAACATCCCCCGGCGAAATAAATGGTTTTCATGGATTTGCGGTTTGGGATCAGCTTGCCTGATCGATTCTGGATTCCAGCAGGGGGAATTCGTCGAGGTACTGGTCAAGTATGCGGCGCTGGTCTTTGTTAAACGAGGCGAATTCCAGCGAGAGTACCCTTCCGTTACGGATAACGCGGCAGACCGGCGAGAGGATCGCGTCGCCAATGCGGAGGCTGCACTCCTTCAGTTCGCTGTTCTGGGCAATGCCTTCCTTAGGCATGGAGTCGTCGGGCAGGAACGACAGCCCCCCGGCGGAAATGGTTTTAACGTCGCCGGTAATAATCGATTTGCCGGCGGCGTTTACAAACAGAAAGCCGATGCGGTTCCAGGGTTCAACGATAAAACGGTGGGCTTTCCTTTTTTCATGCACCGGCACATAGCGGCTCAGGATGTTCTGCAAACGGTCAAGTTCTTCGGGCTTGTTCAGCGCGTCGTCAACAACACCGCTGACTCCCAGAAAAAATGCCTTCGACGTTTCCTCGGTACTGAAACTCTTTCCGCTTTTCAGGACGATGATGGGGCATATCTCCTTGGGGCGTTCGCTTCGTACAAATTGCACGAGTATCTTCCAGTGGCGGGGAAAATCCTTTGCGCTGACGACAATTGCCGACGGGTTTATCTCGTCAATATTATCCATCGCCTTGAGTACGTGGCGATAGCGGATCAGTTCAAAGCCCAGCGGCCGGATTGACCTGGAAATAATGTCGCAGTTGTCATCGGAGCCAAGCACCAAAAGAAGTTTCATTCCGTTCCCAGGTTAATCACCGAATAATCAACAATGGTCCAGATATTGTCCTTCAGACGCAGATAGTAGGTGTAGCGTTTCAGTTCGGTAAAGTTGGCGTTTCGGAATTTTTGCAGCACGGTAACGCTTCCTTCAAAGTTGTTGTACTGGGTCCGCTCTATCTCATAATCGTTGGGAATGACTGATATGCTCCCGTCGGTCACTGAATTCTGCAGATCCCGCCGGTACTGGGCAATCATCCTCCTTCTGCCTTCTTCGCTTTCCGCGTTCCACCTTCGCTGAACCGCGGCGTCCTTCGACAGCATCGCCTCAAGGTCGAGGTACAGGAAGAATCGTTCCCACTGGGATCGCTGCCGCGCCGTAAGCATGTAGTCAACAACACGGTCAGGGGCGAGCCGTTCCCGAACCAGCACCGCGCCGGTGGCGACATCCATCTCAAGGGGAATGCCGTCGGGGCCGGGAATGACCGGCGGCCTTATGCTGAGGTTCAGGCGTTTTGATTCAAGTGTCTGTGCGTCGTTGCCGGAACGGAAAAGTTCGGGGTAGACGCTGGCCTTGACCACAAAAGTTCCCGGCTCGCCGAGTTTTACATAGTCGCGGAGGTCTTCCTCAAACGAAAAAGACTCGCCTGTTTCCAGCGATATTTCACGGAAGTAAATATGCTGAGACTGGGTCCGCTTTCGCAGCAGCGTATCCGCCGCTTCCAACTGGCGGTTGCTTACCGTTCTTACGTCGAAATCAACGGAAAACACCCGTTCGTCCGCCAGCTTGAAACGGTATGTCGACGGGCTGTTGTTGGTGATGGTCACCTGAATGAGGATCGGATCACCTCCGGCATAGTATATCCGCCTGTCATAAAAACGGATGTCAAAGTCTATGCCTGCGGCCTGCGCGCCCGTGGGAACTATTATGCCCAACATTACCGTCAGGACAAACATCACAATTATCTTTTTCATCCTCTCTTCCTTATGATATGGTAAGATATACAAGAAAACAGTTCTACATTATAGTTATCGGCAGATTGGCATGAATACCTTATCCTTTCCTGAGCTTTTACGGACGATCGGCGGGTCAAAACCGGTTTCCGCCTGTGTTTCCGCCGTCCGGGACGGGAAATTTCCCCTGGAAATCGAGGGCTGCGAGGGGGCGATGGGGGCGCTGCTGCTGGCGAGGCTCTATGCGGACAGGCCGGGCCTGTATTTTGCCGTAGTTCCCCAGGAAACCGACGCCGCCGACCTTGTCCTGGATCTGTCTGCCGCCGGCCTTGACTGCATACAATTCCCCTGGTGGGGGGCGGCGCCTTACCGTGAACTGGCCCCTGTTTCGGCAGTGTTCGGCGAACGGGTCAGGGCGCTGGGCAATCTGGCGCTGGGAAAGCCGGGCATTGTCGTCATCCCCGAACGCGCCTTCCTTACCCCCCTGCCGCCGCCTGAATATATTAAAAGTCTCCTTGTCAGCATTAAGCCCGGGGGAAAAATCGACACGGCAGCTTTGGCGCAAATGCTGGTTTCCTACGGCTATACCCGCGTTCCCAGGGTGCAGGTTCATGGAGAATTTGCCCTGCGCGGCGAAGTGCTGGACATATTGATGGGCGGGGACTATGCGGCGGCCACAGCCGTTGCTGACGCAGCAGTGGCTTACCGTATTCTGTTTGATTTTGATCAGGTTGAGTCGATCAAGCGTTTCGATCCGATGATGCAGGGAAGTGGGCCGGGACGGGAAACGCTGCCGGAACTTTTGATTCGCCCCATGCGGGAGGTTGTCTGGACCGACGAGCGGATCGAAGTTCTGGAAAAAAACCTTGCTGCCTTCCAGGAATTTAACGATGACGGAAAAGCCATCGTCGAGGAGCTGATCACCCGCCGCGCCGCTGCCGGGGAAGAGATGTTCTACCCCCTGGCCTTCGAGAAATCCGCCAGCCTAATTGAATATTTAATTCCCAATTCCTCACGCCAAGGCGCAGAGGCGCAGAGGACGCAAAGGAAAGAGGGAAGCAAGGTTCGTGATTCGCACTATTTGAGCGCTTCCGAATTGATCTCTGAACATTCGAGCAACAACCCCCAGTCCCTCATCTATTCTTCCTCCGCGTCCTCCGCGTCCTCCGCGCCTCTGCGTGAAAATATTGGGAATAAGGCATTGGGGACATTGGTGTTGGTTGACAGGGAGCGGCTGGAAAATGCCCAGGAAAGCCTGAACCGGGAGTACCACAGTCTGTATATGCGTTCGCGGCGGGAAGGGGAGCAGAAACGGGAATTTCCCCTGCCCGAACGATTGCTGCTTGATTTCAAAAATATGATTGCCGACTATGAGGCGCAGAATGCCCCGAGGGTTATTTCGTTCAAGACCATCAAAAGCGATCCGAAGCCCAATGTCACCCGCATCGACATTCCCTGCGATCCCTCGCGGAGTTTTTTCGGCAACATCATGTACCTGAAAGACGAATTTGCCGCGCTGCACGCCGGCGGCTGGCACATCGCCGTGGCGGCGGAATCCGAGGTGCAGGCACAGCGCATCAGTACGATGCTTGCGCCGCACGATCTGCTTTCGATAATGCCCTCGCCCCTTTCCGCCGGTTTTTCCCTGCCGGACATTCGGTTCATGCTCGTGCAGGAGAACGAGATCTTTGGCCGCCGCAAAAGGCCGCCCCGCTCGCTCAAGACCGCCCGCTCTGCGGCCATCGATACTTTTATCGAACTGAACCCCGGCGACTATGTCGTCCATGTGAACCACGGCATCGGGCTGTTCAAGGGCATTGAGCGAATAAACGCCCTTGGCTATGAACGTGATTACATTCAGCTTGAGTACGCTGGCGAAGAAACGGTGTTTGTGCCGGTGGAACAGGTGAACATGGTGCAGCGCTACATCGGTAACGAGGGTTCTCCGCCCCGGCTGGATACCATCGGATCGAAAAGCTGGGAGAGCCGCAAGAACAGGGTAAAGAAAGCTGCGGAGGAACTTGCCCGGCGGCTCATCGAACTGTACTCGAAACGCAAGCAGTCGCAGGGCTTTGCCTTTCCCAAAGATTCCGAATGGCAGACCATGTTCGAGGCGGCCTTTCCGTTTGAGGAAACCGAGGATCAGCTCCGCTGCGTGGAGGAGATCAAGGCTGACATGGAAAGCCCCAGCCCGATGGACCGGCTGGTCTGCGGCGACGTGGGCTACGGCAAAACCGAGGTCGCCGTCCGCGCCTGCTTCAAGGCGATCATGGGCGGCAGACAGGCGGCATTCCTTGCCCCCACTACGATCCTTGCCGAGCAGCACTACGAGAATTTTCTCGACCGGTTTTCGTTGTTTCCCGTGCGCGTGGCGATGCTGTCCCGTTTTGTCGACCGGAAAAACGCCCGCGCCATTCTTGCCCGGCTTGCAAGCGGCGAGATCGATCTGCTGATTGGAACCCACCGTATCATCCAGCGGGACGTGCAGTTCAGAAACCTCGGCCTTATCGTGATCGACGAAGAGCAGCGTTTCGGGGTCAAGGACAAGGAGCGGCTCAAGGAACTGAAAACCAACGTTGACTGCCTGACCCTTTCGGCAACGCCCATACCCCGCACTTTGCACATGAGCCTCTTAAAGATCCGCGACATGAGCCTGCTGGCAACCCCTCCCCTTAACCGCCATCCCATTGAGACGACCATTGAGGAGTACAGTGACGAGCGGCTGATACAGGCAATACGCGGCGAGGTTGAAAGGGGAGGGCAGGTGTTTTTTCTACATAATCGCATCGAAACCCTGCGCGAAACCCGAATGAGAATAGAGCGCCTGGTTCCTGAGATGCTAGTCGAAACCGCCCATGGCCAGATGCAGGCCAGAGACCTTGAAGACGTGATGCACCGCTTTATCCACGGCGGCTTTCATGTGCTGGTGTCCACCACGATCATCGAAAATGGGATTGACATTCCCAATGTTAATACCATTATCATCGACCGCGCCGACATGTACGGCGTATCGCAGTTATACCAGCTCCGTGGCAGGGTAGGCCGCTCCGACCGGGTCGCATACGCCTACCTTTTGTACCCGCAGGAACGGGCGATAACCGAACTTGCCATGAAGCGGCTGCAGGTGATCTCCGATTTTACCGAGCTGGGCTCCGGCTTCAAGATCGCCATGAAGGACATGGAGATCCGCGGCGCGGGAAACCTTTTGGGACGCGAGCAGTCGGGCGACATTTATTCGGTGGGTTTTGATTTATACCTCAAGCTGCTGGACGAGGCGGTCAAGCGCCTTGAAGATTCCCAATACGAGGCGGAAACCGAGACCCTTTTGGAACTGGAATATTCCGGTTTTATCCCCGACAGCTACATCGACTCGGCCCAGGAAAAAATGGAAGTGTATAAAATGATCGCGGCGATTCGCGACAAGGAAGAGTTTGAGCGGGTTTATGCGGAACTTCTGGATCGTTTCGGCCCCCTGCCCGACGAGGCCGCCTCGCTGTTGGCTTTGGCGGAGATTCGGATCATCTGCCGGGAGCTTGCCGTCTCGTCGCTGCGTGAGCGCGGCGGCGAAGTGCGCGTCGAGTTTGCCAAAGTTTCTCGGGTTAAAGTTGACCGCCTGGTGCGGCTCATGCAGGACTCGCGCGGCAAGGTAAAGCTCGATCCCAAAATGCCCAACGTGCTGACCCTCGCCGCCGGCGCCATCGGCCTGAAAGAAAAAAGCGAATTCATCCGCGAAAAACTGGCGGCATTGGCGGGGTGAATTTATTCCCTATAGTTCACACGGAGGCGCGGAGGCACAGAGGACGCAGAGATCAAGAAGGGATAATAAGTAGGAAGCAGGAAACGGGCGATAAGTAAGGTTAATGAGACCCATATTATTTCGGCGAGGAAAGCGGAAAAGCACGAGAGGAGGAGTTACAATGGGTACTATCGTATCGACAGTCAGGGTTGGACAAAAGATACCTAAAGAGGTTTTGAAGCAGGCCAAAAAGCAATACAGGGAAGCGCAGAAAGCGCCCCCGGTCTATGATCCCGATTGCCCGCCTTCCGGACCGGATGCTCTGGAAGAATTCGCGGCAATGGCGAGGGAACACAGGAAAAATCGAAAAAACCCTTTGCCGATAGTGGCACTCCGTATCCAACCCGAAGTATTGGAAAAATACAAGGCACTGGGGCGCGGCTATTCCGGAATCATGGCCGATGTGCTAAGGGTTGCCGCAGATAACCCGGAAATTCTAAAAAAGGCTCACGTCTAAATAATTCATGCGACAATGTCAGACGGCATTGGCGGGGTGAATTTATTCCCTATAGTTCACGCAGAGGCGCGGAGGCGCAGAGGACGCAGAGGGAAGAGGGAGGTTAAGATGGGTGGTTCGCAAATATCGAATATTCCTTTTGCATACTTGGCAATAGCCTAAATTTAATATAGGATATAAGTATAATGTTTCTGGTTATTGAGTTCAATGAATCTGCCTTTAAACACGAAGTAACGGAAGCCAATATACGTTATGCTATGTGGCATCCGATTTATGAATAGCTGCTTCAATCTTATAGCAACAAATGGCGCGAATGACTGAAGAAGAAGCTAATGCTCTTGATGAAGAAATTAACAATGCCGATATAACGCTAAAGCATGGCGAAGGAGGCATATTTACCCGTCAACGTGAAAAAATAGCTGCTTCATTGTAATCTCCGTATTTCCTCCCCTCTGGCTTTACCCGCCCCATTGACAAATCCGCCCTGTGGCGACATACTGTTATTCAGATGAACCGAGATTCCGCCATTGCCTACTGCCTACTGCCTACTGCCTACTGCCTACTGCCTACTGCCCCATTGTATTTTTCATACCACTAAGATCGTGTCAACACCCTGGTAGCAGAATTATTTCCGCCAATTTAATAATTACTCTCATGTTATTTCCCAGGGAGGATTATCAATGAAAACGAACAGATTGATTCGGAGATCACTGTGGCTCTGTGCCGCGCTGTGTATGGTGGTGCTTGTTTTTACCGGGTGTGACGACGGTAACGGCAATGGGCACACACACCAATGGGGCGGCTGGGCGGTAACGACTTTCCCAACCTGTACCGCAGAGGGCGAAGAAACAAGGGTGTGTTCACTTGACCCGACACACAAGGAAACACAAGCCGTTGCCATAGACCCGAACGCGCATGATTGGGAATGGGATGTAGAAACCGGGCCAACCTGCACTGAACCGGGAGAAGGAACAGGGACATGCAAACATAATGCCAATCACACTACCATACAAGCGATTCCCATTGACCCAAACGAGCATACATGGGGTGGATATACGCAAACAACACCCCCTACTTGCACACAAGCAGGTATAAGAACAAGGGCTTGTACTCATGACCCTTCACATATTGACCCGCAAACACAAGCTGGTGATCCCCCACTCGGGCATGATTACGGCAGTTGGACACAAACAACATCTCCTACTTGCACCGAACCAGGAGAAGAAACAGGGATATGCACCCATGACACAAATCACACCACCACACAAGCCATTCCCATTGACCCAAACGCGCATAACTATGTATGGACGGTAACAACCCCTGCATCAATACTGGCGGAAGGCGTGGAAACTCTAATATGTAGCCATAACCCTTCGCATACGAACGGAACACGTACAATTCCCAAATCAAGTGTGGAAATGGTACAGATACCTGCCGGAACCTTCACGATGGGAAGTCCCATGACAGAGCCTGGGCGCTATTACGATGAAACCCAACATCAGGTAACACTGACCAGCGGTTTTTACATGGGAAAATACCAGGTGACGCAGAAGGAGTTTCGGGAAGTAATGGGAATATTGGATGACAGGACAACAACAACTTATGGCAAAGGGGATAATTACCCGATTTATTATGTGAATTGGTATGACGCTATAGTGTTTTGCAACAAACTGAGCATGATGGAAGGTTTGACGCCTGCGTATTGTATTTCGGGGAGTACCGATCCGACGGCATGGGGCGCTATACCGACAAGCAGCAATGCGACATGGAATGCCGTAGAAATTGTAGCCGGTTCCACCGGCTACCGATTGCCGACTGAGGCGCAGTGGGAGTATGCTTGCAGGGCAGGGACGACAACAGGCTTTAACTGGGATACCAATACTATAATTTCAACTCAAGCGAATTATGATGCGAGTCATTTAGACTTTTGTAACTTGGTTGCAGGAATATACCTGGAAAGAGCAAGCGAGGTTGGGAGTTATGCTCCCAATGCGTGGGGATTATATGACATGCACGGTAATGTGTGGGAGTGGTGCTGGGATTGGTACGGGAGCTATGTAAGCGGGGCACAGACTGATCCCACTGGGGCGGTTGCCGGCACTAACCGTGTGGAACGCGGCGGGTCCTGGTTCCACTACGGTCGGTACGCGCGTTCTGCCTTGCGGGGCATCAGCAACCCGGGCTACCGGGGCATCCTCTTCGGTTTTCGTGTGGTGCGCCCCTGAGTGGGTGACAGGTAACAGGGAACAGTTATCAGGTAATAGTTATCAGAGAAAAGAGAAAATTTATTCATTGATATCTGTTAACTGATATTTGATAATTGATTGTTATTTATAAAGAAAACCGGAAAGCGTTTTTTGTGTACAAACTCGCCTAAGTCCCGTTGGGGAGGGGGCGCGGGGGGCGCGCGGCCTGGCAAAAAATTTCTGGGCCTCCCCGCCGGAGGAGACCACGCAGTAAATTTAAAAATGGGGTACAAAGAATGCTGACCGGCAAGAGGAACTTGATAACAACGAAATAATAGCGAAATACCGAAAACATGATACACGAGATTAAGCCGGGCAGGGGCTCCGTAGGCGGACTCCCCCAGATTTTTGCCAGGCCGCGCGCCCCCCGCGCCCCCTCCCCAACGGGTGTTTGCGGGTAATATTTTTATAGTATATCATGATGCCCTATGGCAAGAAGCAATATCAGCCTGTCGTCTTTGTACATCCATAGTATTCTAATGTCAATATTAACACTGCACTCAAAAATGTCCTTAAACCGCTGAACTTTTTTTGTGCGTAAAGAAGGATGAAAGGGATTCTGGATCAGGATTTTAAGCTTTTCGGCAACTGCTTTTTGTTCATTGTAGGATAACTTTTTCAACCCCTTCTCAAATGCTTTTGAATATTCAAGGTTATACATCATCACCCGCTAAGTTGATCCCAATATCCTTAAACATATCTTCAACACTTTCAAAAACAACAGACGGCTTTTTTTTGTGGCTTTTGATGATTTTGGCGATCTGCTCAAGTTTAGCTTTTGGGTATACAACGACAGGACAAAGGAAAACCCCTCCGTTGCGTTCCATTACCTCAAATTTATCACCCTCGCTAATCCCAAGGCTTTTTATTATTTCGTTTGGCAGTGTTATTTGTGACCGTGCCCTCATTTCTATTAGCATATGTTCACCTTAAAATTGGATTTTCTGAAAATAGTATATTCTGATATTCATTTTTTGTAAAGAGCGCCATTCGTTGATCCTGTTATTAATTCGTTGATCAAACCCGCCAAGTTTACTATGTTGAATAAATGATGAAAGCCAAAGCAATCGTATTCGACTATGGGGGCGTTATTTGTTTTCCGCCGTCGCCCGATAACGAGGCGGAATTGGCACGGCTCACCGGCCTGTCCGTCACGGCCCTGCGGGAGCTTAACCGGAAATACCGGGGCGAGTTAGATAGGGGGACTTACGATACGCGGGAATTTTATCGGTTTGTACTTTCAGGCGAAGGGATTTTCCCAGATGAGGATACCCTGGAGCAGATTGCAAGGGTGGACATGGAGGGCTGGATGCGCGTCAATCCCGCTACGGTTCAGCTGATGCGGGACATTAAAAATTCCGGCCTGATACTGGGGATACTTTCCAACATGTCGCACGAATTTCTTGCTTGGGCTTCGGAGGCGGTGCCGGTAATGGGAGAGGCGGATGTCGCCGTTTATTCAAGCACGTATGATGTGGTAAAGCCGGAGACGGCAATCTACGAAATACTGCGGGAACAGCTTGGCTGCGAATACAGGGAGATTGTTTTTTTTGACGATAACGCTGATAATATAGCAAAGGCAGCGGAACTGGGAATCCGGGGCTTCGTCTGGGAAGGGCCGGAAATTGCCCGCGAAAGGATTGCGTCGTTATGATAAAAACCATTTTAATTTTTACCTACGTTGGCGCTACCATGATACTTCTGACCCCCTTCGGCATTGTTGCCGTTTTGCTAAGCCTGGTCGGCCTTCGCAAGCCCATGACGGCGGCGCTGCGGTATATCGAGATGGTCTGGGGGCGGATCATGATTGGCCTCGTGGGCTGCAAGGTTTCTGTCTCGGGAATGGAAAATATTCCCCGCAAGGGCGGCGTTTGTTTTGTCAGCAATCACGGCAGCATATTTGACATTGTGCTATTTCTTGCCTATTCCGGCCGGGTAACCGGTTTTATCGCCAAGAAGGAACTGGGGTATATCCCGTTCCTGAACATGTGGGTATTCCTGCTGGGCGGCCAGTTCATCGACCGGAATAATCCCCGCCATGCGATAAAAATTTTTAACAAAGGTATTGATAACATCAAGGCGGGCGGGGCGATGATAATTTTTCCCGAAGGCCACCGTTCGCGGGGGGAGGGGCTTTTGCCGTTCCGTTCCGGCGCGCTCAAACTCGCGACCCAGGCAGGAGCGGTCATCGTTCCCGTTGCCCTGGACGGCACTTATGAAATTTTTGAAAAGCACGGCCGGGCAACCGCCTGCCCGGTACGGATAACGTTTTGCAAGCCCATCAATACATCAGACATACCCATTGCCGACCGCAAACACATACTTTCCGAGCAGATTTACGGAGTCATTCAGGAAGCGTTAGCAAAGACTTAATAATGGGCGCGAAGAGATTCGAACTCCTGACATCCACGGTGTAAACGTGGCGCTCTAACCAGCTGAGCTACGCGCCCCCTAAAAAACATAGATCAAAACCGGAAATTATTCAAGGACTTAAAAAAACTGTGTCCTTTGTGCCTCCGTGCCTCCGTGAGGTTTTAGGCATGATTTCTTAAATGGTATTCCTGCAGCGAATAGACCTTTTCTGCCGGGGTTTGTACCTTTTCCGCGATTCCCTTTACGGCGGCAAGCGCGGCGGTCAGCGTCGTGATGTACGGGATGTTGCACCTGATCGCCGATTTTCTGATGTACGAGTCGTCAACGTTGCTGCGCTTGCTGTCGCTGGGCGTGTTGACAATCACATCCAGCTCGTGATTTTTTATCGCGTCCTCTATGTTGGGCCGTCCTTCGTATATCTTGTTCATTATCTCCGCTTTAATGCCCTGGGAACCGAGGTACGCATGGGTTCCCCGCGTGGCGAAAATCCTGAAGCCAATCGCTGCAAAGCTCCTCGCCGCCTCCGCCGCTTTTTCCCGGTCTTTTTCCGCGACCGAAATCAGCACCGAGCCTGAAAGCGGCAAAATGCACTTGCTGCCTTCGAGGGCCTTGTAAAACGCCAGGCCGAACGAATCGGATAATCCCAGAACCTCGCCTGTAGACCGCATCTCCGGCCCCAAAACCGGGTCTACCTCGGGGAACATGTTGAACGGCAGCACCGCCTCTTTTACCCCGTAATACGGAACATCCGGCCTGCGCATCGCAGACAGATCGATTTTTTCCCCCGTGCGCCCCGCCATGATCAGGCGGGTGGCGATGTTCGCCATGTTCAGGTTGCACACCTTGGAAACAAGCGGCACCGTCCGCGAGGCGCGGGGATTGG
Source organism: Treponema sp. (assembly GCA_009778545.1). GTDB lineage: Bacteria > Spirochaetota > Spirochaetia > Treponematales > Breznakiellaceae > WQXQ01. The sequence continues at coordinate 16,340 of WRJO01000027.1, forward strand.
CTTCCAGGACATACACCGTGCCCTGGTGAATCGCGTATTGAATGTTCATCAGCCCCACTACGCCCAGTTCCCCGGCGATTTTACAGGTATAGTCGCGGATGGTTTCGGACTGTTCCGGTGTGATGTTGATCGTGGGGATAACGCAGGCCGAGTCGCCCGAGTGAATGCCGGCGTATTCAATGTGCTCCATGATGGCCGGCACAAAGGCATTGTCGCCGTTGGCGTTGCCGTTGGCATGGCCGCTGGCCAAGGCATCCGCTTCACATTCAATCGCGCTGTCCAGAAAACGGTCGATAAGTATCGGCGCGTCGGCGCTGATGTACTGGGCGTTCCTGTGGATATACCCGGCGAGCTGATCTTTGTCAAACACGATTTCCATCGCCCGTCCGCCCAAAACATACGACGGTCTGACCATCACCGGGTAGCCGATCCTGTTCGCCGTGCCGATTGCCTCTTCAAGGTTGCGCGCCATACCCGAATCGGGCATGGGGATGTTCATCTTGTCCATCATCTTTCTGAACAGGTCGCGGTCTTCGGCTAGGGCGATTACTTCGGGCGTGGTTCCCAATATCGGCAGCCCCGCTTCTTTCAGTTCCATCGCGATATTCAGCGGAGTCTGTCCGCCGAACTGCACGATGATTCCCAGGGGCTGTTCGTGCCGGCAGATTGACAGAACGTCCTCGACGGTCAGCGGCTCAAAGTACAGCTTGTCCGATGTATCGTAATCGGTGGAAACCGTTTCGGGGTTGCAGTTGATCATTATCGTTTCAAAACCCAGCTCGCGCAGGGCAAAAGCGGTATGTACGCAGCAGTAGTCGAATTCGATGCCCTGCCCGATCCTGTTCGGCCCGCCGCCCAGGATGATGACCTTTTCGCGCCTGCCCTCTTTCGCCCCGGTCAGGCGGCCACCGCCCCCGCGCCGTTCCCTTGCCGCCCGCAGTTCGCCGCCGAGTTTGCCCAGGCCGTTGTAGGTAGAGTAAAAATATTCGGCATCCGCGCCGCTTACCGGCACAACGTCCCATTCCTCTTCTATTCCGGCGACCTTTCTGTGCAGCCGGATGTATTCTTCCGGCACTTCGAGCAGCTTTGAAAGGTACTTGTCCGCAAAGCCGTCTTTCTTTGCCCGCACCAAAAGTTCGTCGGGCAGGACCCGTTTTTTATATTGCAAAATTTCATTTTCAAGTTCGACCAGTTCCCCCATCTGCTCCAGAAAATAGCGTTTGATTTTGGTGACGGCGTGAATTTCCTCCACGCCAACGCCCTTGCGAAGCGCCTCGTAAATGGCGAAATACCGTTCGCTGTTCGGGACGGCTATTTTTTGCAGCAGTTCCTCCGCGCCCAGTTCGTTAAAGTCTTTGGCAAAACCGAGGCCGTATCTGCCGGTTTCCAGCGAGCGGATCGCCTTCTGAAACGTTTCCTTGAACGTCCGCCCGATGCTCATTACCTCTCCGACAGCCCGCATCTGCGTGCCGAGCCGGTCTTCTATGCCGCTGAATTTTTCAAATGCCCAGCGGGCGAACTTGAGGACGATGTAGTCGCCGTAGGGCGCGTATGCCTCAAGCGTACCGCTGGCGGCACCAGTGCCGCCCCTCCAGTAGGGTATCTCGTCGAGGGTAAGCCCCGCAGCCAAAAGCGATGAAACGTAGGCGATGGGGAAACCGGTCGCCTTGGACGCCAGCGCCGAGGAACGCGAAGTGCGGGGGTTGATTTCGATAATGACGATCCTGTCCGAAACGGGGTCGTGGGCGAATTGCACGTTGGTTCCCCCGATAACCCCAATCGCCGAAACGATGCTGAACGCGATTTTTTTCAGCCTGTCCTGCAATGCTTCCGAAATGGTCAACATGGGCGCGGCGCAGAACGAATCGCCGGTGTGGACGCCCATTGGATCGATGTTTTCGATCATGCAGATCGCGATCATCTGGTTCTTCGAGTCGCGGACGACCTCGACTTCCAGCTCTTCCCAGCCGAGAACGCTTTCTTCGATTAACACCTGCCCGATAAGCGACGCCTGTATCCCCCGGCCGGCGACGGTCTGCAATTCAACCTTGTTGTACACAATGCCGCCGCCGGTTCCGCCCATCGTGTAGGCGGGGCGAACCACCACCGGATAGCCCAGTTCGGCTGCGGCCGAAGCCGCCTGTTCAACGGACAGCGCCTCGAAACTCTTTGGCATTTCGACGCCGATCGTGTCCATCGTTTTCTTAAACTCGATGCGGTCTTCCCCCCGCTCAATCGCGTCAAGCTGTACGCCGATCACTTTGACCTCGTACTTGTCCAGCACTCCGGCTTTTTTCAGTTCAAGGCTCAGGTTCAGGCCGGACTGCCCGCCGAGGTTGGGGAGCAGGGCGTCGGGTCGCTCTTTTGCGATAATTTCGGTAAGGCGGGTTACGTTCAGCGGCTCAATATAGGTGACGTCGGCAACGACGGGGTCGGTCATGATGGTGGCGGGGTTGGAGTTAACCAGAATGATTTTATACCCCAGGCCCCTCAGCGCCTTGCACGCCTGGGTTCCCGAATAGTCAAATTCGCAGGCCTGTCCGATAATTATCGGCCCTGACCCGATGATCATGATTGTATTGATGTCGGTTCTTTTCGGCATTGGTACTCCTATCCCTGTACGATATTAGTACAAATTCCGCCCGGTTGACAATGCGGTAGCGTGAGGGGCAATAGGCCTTATTCCTTAAATGGATTAATAATGGTTAGCGTTTTTTCAACAACCAGCCCATCATGCATATCTTCGGAATATAGAATGTCACAGTTTGCTTCCAGTGCTGCTGCAACCACAATTCCATCAAATAATTGAAAATCATATTTTGCGACCAAATTCTGAGCATGTTTTATTGTGGAAGAAACAACAGGTTGAACAGTACATTTTTCCAGCCATGAAGAACAAATTTGCATTAGTTCATTTTTTTCGACTTTAAATTTTTTCCGCATTACATTTAAATACTCAGATATTACTTGCGATGAAACAACAGGCATTTCATTGAAAAAACCTATTGCTATTAACCTTTTTTTCTCATGGTCAAGGCTGTGGTTATAAATTAAAATGTTGCTGTCTAATGCGATTTTACTCATAATCATTTGCTTCGTCACGGTTAAATTTATAATTGGTAAATGAATACAGATGCTTGGCAAAAATATCCTTTATACTATAATTGATTTGATTTACTGTTGGTTTATTATAAGGAAATACCAAAATTTCTACTTCTCTTCCATAAAATTCAGAAGGAATTGAGATAGTAGAATTTTCTTTACTTGGTACCATAACTTGCCTTAACATAAAAACCTCCGTTTGGTGCCAGGCCGAAAAATCGTGCCTGACACCCGCGCCCCCCGCCCCGTCGGGGCATTGGCATGCGGTGGGTCAATTGGGGCGGCGCTATTCGACTTTGAATCTTCCGACTTCTTCTATCAGGACGTTGATGTTTTCCTTGTTGTGGCCCGTCGTTTCGTTGATGCGCTTGATTACCGTGCTGATCTCCTCGGTTTCGCTGCTCATCTCTTTTATGGCGGCGGTAACCTCGGACGTTACCTTTTCGAGATTTTCGCTTTCCTGGATTATCTGTTCGGAGCCTTCGCTCATTTCGGCGGAACCGGCTTTTACCTGGCGGGTAAGGTCGTTGAGTTTGCCGACAGCTTCGAGTATCTGCTTGCTGCCGACGCTCTGCTCTTCCATGGATGCGCGTATGTTGTCTTCCTGCTGGGATACGGTCTTAACTCCCTTGTCGATGTCTTCGAATTTGTTAAGGACGGTGTTGGTAGATTGCGTTATCTTGTCAATCGATTCCTTGATCTTTTTGAGAACCGCCGAGATGGTTTTGCTCTGCTCGCTGGACGATTCGGCAAGTTTGCGGATTTCGTCGGCAACTACGGCGAAGCCTTTTCCCGCGTCTCCTGCATGAGCCGCTTCAATCGCCGCGTTCATCGAAAGAAGGTTGGTCTGGCTCGCTATGTTCTGCATAACCGCGTTGATCTCCAGAAGCCCTTCAGATTCGCGGGCAATTTCCTGGATGTCTGCGGCGACTTCCTGCAGTCCCGATCTGCCCACATCGGAAGCCTTTGCCAGAACCTTTACCCCGTCGCTGTTTCGTATAAGGGTTTGCGTAACGCTTTCGATGTTCGCCAGCATCTGTTCAATCGCCGATGAAGACTGCGATACGCTTTCGCTCTGCAGTTCGACGTTGTCGGTAAGCTTCCTGATGGTGGAGATCATCTGCCGCATGGTGGAACTGGTTTCTATAACGGAAGCGCTTTGGTATTCCATGCGCTTGTTGATGTTGACCATGTTTTCGTCGATAAGGTTCATCGCGTCATTCGTCCGGACCATGTTTTCGGAAAGCTCTTTTCCAATCTGCGAAAGCGACGAAGTCTTTTCCTTGATTGTTTTTACCAGATGCTTGATGCTCTCCATGCACTTGTTAAGCGCCGCTGCGATGGCGCCGATTTCATCTTTCTTAAGGACTTTGTGTTCCTTGGAAAAATCCCCGCCGCCAAGCCGCGTAACCGTCGTTTCCACATTTTTGAGCCGCTTGGCGATAAAGCCCGCAATTTTGAGCGCCGCAAAAAGCCCGATAACCACAAAAGCCGCCACGATGATAAATATCAGGTTGCGGAGCCGGGTTACTTCGGTCATGAGCGAACTCAGCTCGGCGGTAAGGACCAAAATCATGTCCTGATTTCCGACAGGGGCGAAAGCGCACAGCATTTTATTGCCGTTCATCGTGTATTGGGAGTTCCCTCCCGTTGTGTGGGAGATCATGTATTCCGTCGTATGGGCAATGGAAGACATCGTTGAATCGGTTTTCGCCATTTCTATGGGGTTCTTCATTAACAGGTCGGGCCTTGTCGTGTGGGCGATAATCCGGCCCTGGGTATTGGACAGGTAGGCGTAGCTGTGCCCCCTTGCCTTGATGTTGGAGACGACATCCGTTAAGCCCAGCGCGTTAACGCGGGCAAGCAGCGCGCCCACCACTCTGCCTTCCGACCTGATCGGCACAACGTAATTCATTATGGGGTAATCCAGCTTTACGGCGCTCTCATCCGGTGAAATTACCTCGGAAAGGGACATTTCTCCCCGCAAAGCCCGCTGAACATAGTCCCGCGACCGGATATTGACGGTGCCGCCGCTCAGGTGCCGCGCGTTGCCGTCCAGGTCTATGATGGCCATATCGTCAATATCCATATCCTGGGTATAGGGAAAGAGCATTTCATATTGGGTGTCCCAGTCCATCCCCCGTATGTACCCCGTATTTGCCAATTCCCGAAGGATGTCAAAGTGGTTATCGATAGAGGAGGCGACCAAGAGGGCGCCGATGCTCGCTTCGTTATGCATCCATTCTTCGGTATTCTGCTCAATCATCTGGGAAGCCATGATTATGGCCAAAATACCAACTGCCAGCGAAGAAGTTATAACCAGCAGGCTGATCAGAAACGTTAAAGTCTGTTTAATATTCATCCCGGCGCCCCTTGTTGCGATATATTCGGCAATTCAACTACAGTTTCACTCTCAATATACTATTTAGTATAGGGGATTATTCCGATTTGTCAACTAATCCAACAGTAAACAATATTTTGCCGTTTTCATACGAAATATGCCGCGAAATGTTGAATTTTTTTAAAATTATGGATATATTAACCAACTAGACCTCGGGCAAACGCCCGGAAAATCAAATACAAGGAGATGGACATGCAAAAAAGTTACAAGGCTATGCTCATTGGGGCAATAGCCGCCATGGCGGTAGCCTGGCCTGTCGCCGCCCAGAGTTCCCAGAACAATTTGGGCTCGCTGACATCAGACACCAGGACAGCCACCGCCGGAATTTTCAAAACCGATGTTGACAACTATATGGATGTGGCGCGGTTTTCGACGGTAAAGTTCGACAAATGGTTCGGTTTTATTACCGGCAACGCGCTTACAGTATCCAGTGATATTAACAGCGGTACTGTGAGTAACCCCGCTTCCGGCAAGCTGAACATGGGGTATGCCCGGAACCTGAGCGAAAAGGTATACTTGGGCGCATGGTACCAGGGGAACATAGTGCAGGTTACCGGCGCAGCTGATACCAACAGCAAGCAGGCGACCTGGAACACCACCACGCAGGAGCAAACCTCTTATACGGAAACGACAACATATGTCCCTGGTTGGGTAAACAGCAACAACCATATTGAACTCCTGTTTGGCGTGGGAGGAAACGGATTTAAAATTGGCTTCCACGAATCCCTGTACAATAACCGCCATGCCGGTGCCGAAAGCACTGTCAGAACTGTTTCTGTGGTAGACAACCTGAGCGGCACAGTAACCTACAATAACAAGGTCGACGAATTTTCGGTGAACGGCGGATTTATCCGGCCGTATATCGGCTGGGGTACGGAAATAAAGCTGGGCGATGATATGGGTCTGCGCCCCTATGCAAATTTCGGCCTGGGAGCGGTTATCAATTCCCAGATCGACAAATTCAGTAATTATTCTGTTGTTAACGGCCAGCGGGGAAATGTAACTACAACCTATGGAGCGGGATATAACAACGGGTATGTTAACCCCTACGGGGATATTGGCGCAAAGCTTGACCTTAAAACAAAGGGCGGCGCGTCCGCGACCGTTGAACTGAAGTACGGCATCAGCGGGAATGCATGGAGCAACAGCGCCGATAATATCGGTCTTGGCGGTACATATAACGGAACGGTCGGTTGGAATGCCGGTCATGTCAACCAGAAGACCGAATATGTAGACCGTACCGTAACGGATACCGATGTAACACTTCTTATAAACGAACGGACGGACATTACCAACACCATTACACCAGCGTATGTGATTACCAAAGAAGTCGCCGACGGCTTTAAGCTTGGCTTTATCGCCAGCCTGCCGTTTACGTTCAGGTCGTATTCCAGCGATCAATATACCGAAACACGTACCAAAATGGTGACCGAATACAACCCCGGGTCTATCCTTATAAACACCACGGCAACAAGCTTGTCTCATGCCTATACCGGGGTGAACACCAATAACCCAACCGAAAATTCGTCTTTTAACATGGCGTTGAACCTGGGAATTGGAGCAACATATAAACTTATCCCCGATCGGTTTACCGTTAATGCCGGTATCTCTGCCCCCCCGGCAAATTTTACCAATGAGACGGTAACAATCAAACCCCGCCAGTATAC
>WRJO01000028.1 GCA_009778545.1 Treponema sp.
GCCGTCTTTTTTGCTAAGCGGTCTTCCATGACCGCTTGCCTGTTTGGGGCTGCGATGTCTCGCCCCAAACAGGCCGCAAAAAAGTTTCAATTCCCCTTAGCTCCTGAGGATTTTTTTGGGTTTTCGGAAATTTTCCGTGATAGATAAATCTATCTGCTTTCGTTTGATTTTTTTTGGAGCTAAGGGGAATTGAACCCCTGACCTCTTGAATGCCATTCAAGCGCTCTAGCCAACTGAGCTACAGCCCCATGCGTTTATTGAAACTGGGTTACTATATAAAAAATATCGAAAGGTGTCAACGGGGGGAACCTTGTTTCCGCAGTTCGCTGGTTTTCAGCCTGATTTCGGCGCGGCGGATTTTGGAATTTGCCTTGTCGGTTTCAAATTTGAGCAGGGCGATTTCCAGGTTTTCTTCAGCTTTTTTTCTGGATGCCATGGCCCGCTCCCTGTCTATCTCCTCGGGCCACTCGGCGGTGTCAACCATGAGCACGGTTTTGTGCTCCTTTACTTCCAGAATGCCGTCCGTTATAAAGGCGTGGCGCAATTCGCCCTTGTCGTCCTTTATCCGGAGTATGCAGCTCAGGGCGGGGGCCGAAAAAGGGGAGTGGCCCGCGTATACGCCAATTTCGCCGTCGCTGAGCATCAGTGAGATCGATTCCACCCTGCCCGAGAAAAAAGGCCGGTAGGGGGTATGCACCTCAAAGGTAAAATGAACGGGCATCAGTGCTTTGCCTTTTCCAGGACGTCGTCGATGTTGCCTGCCATGTAAAAGGCCTGCTCGGGGATCGAATCGCACTCGCCGTCCAGAATCATCCTGAAGCCTTCAACGGTCTCCCTGACCGGCACATAGCGCCCGGGAATGCCGGTGAATTTCTCTGCTACGAAAAAGGGCTGGCTGAAGAAACGCTGCACCTTGCGCGCCCTGACGACGGTGAGCTTGTCCTCGGTGGAAAGTTCATCCATGCCCAGAATGGCTATGATGTCCTGCAGTTCCTTGTAGCGCTGGAGAATCTGCTGGGTCCTGAAGGCGACGCTGTAATGCTCCTCTCCGACAATTGCCGCGTCGAGGATGCGGGAGCTTGAGGCGAGCGGGTCTACCGAAGGGTAAATGCCCAGCTCGACGATTTTGCGGGAAAGGGTTGTGGTCGCGTCCAGGTGGGCAAACGTTGTCGCCGGCGCGGGGTCGGTTAGGTCGTCCGCAGGGACATAGACCGCCTGGATGCTGGTGATTGAGCCCCTTGAGGTGCTGGCGATCCGTTCCTGCAGGCCGCCCATCTCGTTTGCCAGCGTGGGCTGGTAACCGACGGCGCTGGGAATGCGTCCCAGCAGGGCGGATACTTCAGCGCCGGCCTGGATGAACCGGAAAATGTTGTCGATGAAGAGCAGCACGTCCTGGCCTTCATGATCGCGGAAATGCTCCGCCATGGTAAGGCCGGCAAGGGCGACCCTCATGCGCGCGCCGGGCGGCTCGTTCATCTGGCCGAACACCAGGGCGGTTTTTTCAATAACCCCGCTTTCGATCATTTCCTTCCAGATGTCGGCCCCTTCCCGCGAACGTTCGCCGACGCCGGAAAAAACCGAATAGCCGGAATGTTCGGTGGCGATATTGCGGATAAGTTCCATGATGACGACGGTCTTCCCTACGCCTGCGCCGCCGAACAGGCCGACCTTCCCCCCCTTCGCGTACGGGGCGATGAGGTCGATAACTTTTATCCCCGTTTCAAGCACGTCCGTGGCGGGTCGCTGTTCGTCGAAGCTCGGGGCGGAGCGGTGAATGGAACTGTATTTCTCCGCGCTGAACGCTCCCTTGTCGTCAATGGGGTCGCCGGTGACGCTGAACATCCTGCCCAGCACCTCTTTGCCCACCGGCACGCTGATTGCCTTCCCGGTGTCCTCGACGGCAAGCCCCCGCGACAGCCCCTCGGTGGCGGACATCGCCACGCAGCGCACCCGCCCGTCCCCTATGTGCTGCAGGACTTCCAGCGTCGCCGTCTGCCCGTCGCCGGACTGCACCTTGAGCGCGTTAAGAATTGCCGGTACCCTGCCTTCGTTAAAGCGGGCGTCCACAACAGGCCCGACAATCTGGGTAATATGCCCTGTATTAGCCATTTATAACCTCTTCTTCATTTCTCATTTCTAATTCCTAATTTCCCAAAGCGGCTGAGCCGCCGATGATCTCTGTCATTTCCTGGGTTATGCCCGCCTGCCGCGCGCGGTTGTAGTTGACCAGCAGGCCGGCAAGCATGTCTTCGGCGCTTTTCGACGCCTCGTCCATGGCGGTCATGCGGGCGCTTTGCTCGCTTGCGTACGACTCTATCATGCAGCCGTAAATAATCCCCTTGATGTACAGCGGAACCAGCGCGTCAAAAACTTCCTTTTCCGAGGGGATAAATTCAAAGTGCAGATGCACCCGTTTCACATTCCCCAGGTTGGACAGTTCTGCCTGAATTTCTTCCGCGTCCAGGGGAAGTATCTGCGCTACGGTGGGCTGCAGCTTAATTGCGCTGTACATGTGGGTGTACACGATATGCACGTCGTCGAACATTCCCCATAAAAACTGTGAAACGATGAAATCGCTTATCTCTCCGGCATTTTCAACGGTGGGAAGCTGGGAGTGAAAAGAAAAATTTTCAAGAATGACGTGGGGAGAATGTACAAAGTGGCGGTAGCCGATGGTTCCGATAAGGATCAGTATGGGGTTGTCAAATTTTTCGCAGAGTTCGTTTACCTGGCGGAATACGTTCGCGTTGTAGCCGCCGGCGAGTCCCTTGTCGCTGGAAACGACGACAATGGCGGTGCGGCCGGGTTTTGTCGCATCGGCCTTACGGAAAAAATCGCTTTGCACGTTTTCAACGCAGGATAGGATGTCGTACATTGATTTCTGAATCCGGGTGAAGTACGGTTCGGTATCTTCAAGCACCCGCCTTCCTCTGCGGAGCTTGGACGTTGAGATCAGGTTCATCGCCTTGGTGACCTGTAAAGTCTGCCTTATGGCCCGCATCCGCAGGCGCACATCGCGTAAATTTGACATGCTAACCCTGTTTATTCTGTTCCTTGAAATTTTCTACTGCCGACCGCAGTTCCCCTTCCTGAGTCATCGACATGGTGCCCGTTTCTCCGATTGCCTTCATCAGATCGATATGCCTGCTGTTCATATATTCAAGGAACGATTTGATAAAGGGCGCGATATGGCCAACGGCCACATCCATCAGATAGCCGTTGATTGCCAGGAAGAGAATCGCCGCCTGCTGCTCCAGCGGATACGGCGAATACTGCGGCTGCTTGAGCACCTCCATCAGCCGCTCGCCCTGGGCCAGCTTGTCCTGCGTCGCCTTGTCCAGATCGCTGCCGAATTGGGCAAAGGCTGCCATTTCGCGGTACTGGGCAAGGTCCAGCCGCAGCCGGCCGGATATTTTACGTATCGCCTTTGACTGCGCCGTGCCCCCGACGCGGCTTACCGAAAGCCCCACGTCGATGGCCGGCCGGAAGCCGGAGTTGAACAGTTCAGAATCCAGGAAGATCTGCCCGTCGGTAATGGAAATGACGTTGGTGGGAATGTACGAGGAAATGTCGCCCGCCTGCGTTTCGACGATGGGCAGGGCGGTGATTGAGCCGCCGCCTCTTACATCGGAGAGCTTCGCCGCCCGTTCCAGCAGCCGCGAATGAAGGTAGAATACGTCGCCGGGAAAAGCTTCTCGTCCGGGCGGGCGGCGCAACAGCAGGCTTATCGTGCGGTATGCGACGGCGTGTTTGGAAAGATCGTCGTACACCACCAGGACGTCCTTTCCCTGGTGCATAAAATGTTCCGCCATGGCGACTGCGGCGTAGGGGGCCATGTACTGCAGGGCCGCCGAATCCGACGCCGAAGCCAGCACCACAAAGGTGTAGTCCATTGCCCCGTGCTTTTCAAGATTTCTGATGATCGCCGCTACGGAAGACGACTTCTGCCCTATGGCGCAGTATACGCACAGGACGTTTTTTCCCTTTTGGTTGATGATAGTGTCGATGGCGATGGCGGTTTTACCGGTCTGCCGGTCGCCGATGATCAGTTCCCGCTGGCCGCGCCCGATGGGGATCATCGAGTCGACAGAAATGGCGCCGGTCTGCATGGGGGTGTTTACGCTGCCCCGTTCGATAACCGGCGGCGCGTGGGCTTCCACGGGGAGCCATTCCTCTGCGGCGATCGGCCCTTTGCCGTCCACCGGCGCGCCCAGGGGATTTACCACCCTGCCAAACAGGCCCTCGCCCGAAGGAACCGATACCACCTTGCCCGTTCCCTTTACTTCCTCGCCGTCTTTTACCAGCAGTTCGCCGGAAAGCAGAACGCAGCCGACGCATCCTTCCTCAAGGTTAAGGGCGATTCCCGTCGCGCCGGAGGCAAATTCCAGCAGTTCGCCGTAAATCGCCTTGTCCAGCCCGTACACCGTGGCGACGGTATCGCCTACCTGCACCACAAAGCCCAAATCGCCGGAAGTGGCTTTTCCCTCCCACGAAGCAATCCGTTCCTGCAAGACCCTGGTTAGGTCGTTATAATCAGCCATGTTTTATATCACCGCCTTTATGTTCCGTATCTAAACGCCCGCAGACGGGGTTATGTACGCCGCCTCCAGGCCGGATTTTAATTCTTCTATCTGCCCCCTCAGGCTTGCGTCGATATAGAATCCGCCCGACCGCAGCCGGTAGCCGCCCAGCAGCTCGGGGATCAAACGCGTTTTCAGGTTGATTTTTTCCGTTCCGTACAGCGCCGCGATCCGCCGGGCGGCCTCTTCCCGGAAAGCGCCGTCCAGCGGCGCCGCCGATTCGAGGATAACATCCGGCACGCCGCTTTGCCGGTCGAACATTTCTTCGATCGCAAGCAGAATCGAATCGATATGCCCGAAACGGTTTTTTTCCACCAGCAGCGCGATGAACCGGATCGCGTATTGCGCGCCGGTGCCGGAAAAACCTGCCGCCTCGGCGCTTTCCTTAAGCAGCATTTCCAACTGCCGGGACGCGGCATGGCCGAACAGCGCGCCGGAAATAGCCTTGACCGGCGGGACCAGCGCGTTAAGGCAGGCCAATGCCCTGGCATCTTCGCCCGCCAGGGCGACAAAGGCGGCAGCCCAGCGGTTTGTGTGAAACATTATAGGCTGCCCTTCTGCGCGTTAAGCTCGTCGAACAGCATGTTCGCGTAGCGGCGGTTGTCGTCGCCGGAAAGCTCCCGCTGCACCAGGCGCGCCGAAGCCGCCATTATCAGGGCGGCGGCTTCCAGCTTGAACTGCGTCGCCATTGCCTGCCGCTCCGACTCTATCTGCTTGCGGGCGGTTTCGGTCAGATCATGCGCGCGCTCCCGCGCGTCGGCGATGATCCTTTCCGCCTCCGCCTCGGCGTTTTTGCGGCCGGCGCCGATAATCTGATCCGCCTCGTCCTTTGCGTCTTTGACTTTTGCCTGGTATTGTTCCAGCAGTTTCTGCGCGGCGGCCCTGTCCTTTCCGGCTTCGGCAATGGTGTTCTGAACCTTCTTCGCCCGTTCCGCCATGAATTTTGTTACCGGCTTGAACAATAACGCCCGCAGAACAAAGGTCAGAATGGCGATGTTGACAATGGTAATGATAAAAGTGACGGAAAAATCAAGCATTGGACGCTACCCCAGCCGGGAGATAAGCAGAATCGCAACGACCAGCCCGTAAATCGCCGTCGATTCTGCCAGCGCCGCGCCAACAAAAAATATCGGCGTAATTTTGCCGCTTGCCTCCGGCTGGCGGGATATGGCCTGCGTAGCCCCCGAAATCGCAATCCCCAGGCCGATGCCCGCCCCGATACCCGTGAACACCGCAATTCCCGCGCCAATCGCGATCAATACGCTCAAATCCATTATCAACCCCCTGTATGCTCTTCCGCATGAATTGTTACAGCCTCCGAGATATAGAGGCTGGTTAGAAACACAAAAATTGCCGCCTGGATCATCCCGTCAAAGAAATCAAGGTACAGCGACGCTATCATCGGCAGGCCGACGGGAAACAGACCTTCGATCATCGTCATCAGCACATAGCCGCCCAGTATGTTGCCGTACAGCCGGAGCGCCAGCGAAACAAGCCGCGTAGCGTATTCCATCAGATTGAAGGGCAGCATCATGGGCATCGGGTGCAGAAGCCCCTTAAGCCAGCCTTTAACGCCCTTTGCCGCAAAGCCGCAGACCAGCATCAATAAAACCGAAACGGTCGCCAGCGCCGCCGTTACGTTGATGTCCCTGGCCGGGGGCCGGATTGCGAACGGCGGGTGGAACTCATGGCCAAAGGCCTTTACTTCCAGCGGCGTAAGGACCGGGATGATGTTGGCAAACAGCAGAAAGAGGAACAATGCGCCGATGTAGGAGGAAAGGACCTTTGAAAAAGAGCCGAACTGGTTTTTGGTAAAATTGTTGAGAAATTCCACCGCCGTTTCCACAATCGCCTGCGGGCCGGTGGGTATTTCCTTTAATTTTCGGGTAATGATTAAGGACAGCACGATGAGGATCAGCATGACCAGCCAGGAAATGATCACCGTTTCTGTTATGGGAATCTGCATCCCGAACATGGTCAAGGTAAAGATCGTCCGTATTTCGAGCGCTTCCATGGTTCTCCGCTGTGCCTCGCCTTAGTCTTTTTTGAAGAAGAAGTCGTCTTTAAAATACTTTTTCAGCAGGTCTTCGGAAACATCAGTATGGTTGCTCATATGGGTGTAGGTTTCTTCCAGAAAGCCCTTGGAAATATAAAAACTGCCCAGGAGGCAATACTCCGCCACCCGCGTCAGCGCCCCCATCGACTGGTACATCCGCATGGCATTTTCGGGGGCGAATTCGGTCATCAGATATTCGATAACCATCTTTTGATCCAGGTTCAGGGCAAAGATCACCTCGGAAATGGGAAACCCGCCGCGCATCCGGCTCTTCCCCAGCTTTACGAAAAAATCCCCCACCAGCGAGCGGTCCAGCCCCCGGTCCAGGGTGCGCGCAAGCAGGGGGTAAAACGGTATGTCTTCCTCAATTAACGCGCCGTCGTCCATGTCGTTGTAATGCTTAAGCTGGGGATTTTTCCTGATTGTGTCTTTCCATCGGATGGCAAAATCCCGCGAGTTTAAATTGAGGGTATCTATAAGAACCCGGTCAATCATACATGAATACTATCACCGGAAAGCGCTCTTGGCAAGAGAAATTATTCGCTCCGCATTCCGCTGCGTATTGCCGCCGCTGCCGCTGCCAGGGCGGAAAGGGCGATGAGGATGGCGACAATCCGGAAGCGGGCAACGTCTGTCTGGAGCATAAAATTGTAAACCCCGTGGATCACCACCGCCGTCAGAAAGCGGAGCACCGCCCGGATGGGGTTTTTCCGCCAAATTTCGATGGAGGTGCCGACCCGGAAGCCGCATGCCCCGTGCAGTGGGGCGGTGGTAAAGGCCCTCAGCAGGGTGTTGCCGGGATACGAAGCGCCATATACCGCGCTTTCCAGTATGGCGAAGCCCAGGCCGGCGATAAGCCCCGCCGCCCCTGCCAACGTTACGGCGGGGACGTCTGCGGCATCTTCCGCCGGTTCCTTCCGCCTGGAAAAGCGGGAGACGGCAAAGAACAGGGCTGCAAGCACGATAAGGCGGCTCAATTCTTCGGTCAGGGCGATGCGGATAAAGATATTGGCGACAGGGCCCCACTTTCCGGATATCCAGAAGGCGCTGTTTATGTCGGCAAGGAGGTTCTGGAACAGGAGGGCGGGGAAAAACGATCCCGCGCCGGCAAGCAGGGCCGCCGAGAACCGCACCGGGGAAAACGGGTAGCGGGCAAGGCGGAACCACAGGAATACCGCAATAACGGGGATAGAGGAAGTTAACAGAAGGAGGAGGAGGACTCCCGTGCCGGACATATCGGGGCTATTTCATCAAACTGCGGGGGTTTACCGTTACGCCGTTTTTGTACACGGTAAAGTGGAGGTGGGGGCCGGTGCTCATCCCGGTACTGCCCACATCGCCGATACGCTCGCCGGTTCCGACATATGCCCCCGATTTTACCCTGACCGCGCTCAAATGGCCGTACATGGTCCGGTAACCCGAATGGTGGCTTATCGCCACATAATTCCCCAGGGCGTTGTCCCAGCCGACTGCGCTGACCCTGCCCGACATTGCCGCCCGCACCGGCGCCCCCATCGGCGCGCCGATGTCGATGCCTGAGTGGAACTGGCGGACGTTGCTGCCGCCGAAGGGCCACCTGCGGTACCCGTACGACGAGGTGATGTAGCCGGAAGCCGGCCAGATAAACAGGTCGCCGTTTATTTCCTGCCGTTCAACCCAGTCCAGCCGCGCCCCGGGGATAAAGATCGCCTTGCCGGACACCGCCGCATTGGAAAAAAGCTCGTTGGCCAGCCGGATAGCCTCGGGATCGGAACTGTGCTTTTCGGCAATGGAGTCCAGCGTGTCGCCCCTTTTTACCGTATACATGATGCCGTCCTGGTTGGGAACCCGCAAAACCTGGCCTATCTGGATGAGCCGCGTGTTTTTTATGTTGTTTATCGAGATTAGCGTGTCCTGGTTAAGCCCGAAATTCTCCGCCAGCTCGCCGATGATGTCGCCTTTTTGTATCGCGTAATTGCTGTACAGCAGCATCCGGGGCTTTGAGAAGGATTCCGGCTCCAGCATGCCCGCTTCCATCGACCATCCCTGCCCAAGCTGCCCCTCGCCGCCGTCGTTTTCGAGGTAGCCGCCGCCAAGGCCGGTCTGCGCGGGCAGCATTTGGGCGGAAAGCGGCTCTGCACCGCTGCCGGGCCGGATAAAAACCGCCGCAAACGCCCCGTACAGGCATAAAACCGCCGCCAGGCGAAACAGCGCCTGCCTGTGCTGCCGGCATACCCTGATAATATTCTGGAAAAAAGCCATCACTTATTTGTATTACATTTTGGATTTTTTTTCAATAGTCCCGGCCTCGCCCAAACCGGCAAAAAATGAAAAAAAATTGTGAATATTGCTTGACAAATTTCTGATAATGTGTATATTATATTGCTTACTAAAACAGTAAAGAATAATTTGTTTATTTTTTTTACTATTTTTGGAAAAGGAGACAGCATGGCAGAACAAAGACCAGAAATAGCCAACAGCATCCAAACCGGCGCGTACAAAACCAATTACCACGACATGGGGCAGGGGGAAATCGTTACCTTGCTGCACGGTTCCGGGCCGGGCGTTACCGCATGGGCAAACTGGGGGCGCCTTTTTCCGCTCATTAAGGACGATTTCCGGGTAATCGCGCCGGATATGTCCGGTTTCGGCTACACCGAGCGCGCTCCGGGCATGGTTAACAACATGCCGAACTGGGTAAAGCAGACAGTCGACCTGCTCGATGCCCTAAAAATCGAAAAAACCAACCTGGTTGGCAATTCATTCGGCGGCGCCCTGGCGATTTCTCTGGCGGTAAGGCACCCCGACCGGATAAACAAGATGGTACTGATGGGTTCGATGGGGGTGTCCTTCCCCATAACCTACGGCCTGAACCGGGGCTGGGGCTACGAGCCGTCGCTTGAGGCGATGGGGGAATTGCTGGAGCTGTTCACCTACGACCACAGCTTTGCCAACGAGGAGCTTATCAAGTCGCGGTACGAGGCGAGCATCCGGCCCGGTTTCCAGGAAAGCTTCAGCGCCCTGTTCCCCGAGCCCCGGCAAAACGGGGTGGAGAGCATGGCAGCCGACCAGAACTACATCCGCAACATCAAGCAGGAAACCCTGATCATCCACGGGCGGGACGACCGGGTTATCCCGATGGACAACGCGCTCAGGCTGCACCAGCTCATCGACAACTCCCAACTGCACGTATTCGGACACTGCGGGCACTGGACGCAGATAGAGCACGCCCAGGAATTTGCAGACCTGATCCGCAATTTCTTCAAGTTTAAGAAGCAGTGACAGGAGGATTGTGCTATGGATAAGATAAAAATCGGGATTATCGGCCCCGGCAACATCGGCAGCGACCTGATGTTCAAGGTAATGAAGAGCAAGCATCTGCAGATGCACATGATGGCGGGAAGAAGGGTATCCGAAGGCATTAAGCGAGCCGAAGGATTGGGCTTCAAAACTTCTGTTGAAGCCGCAGAGGGGATAGCCGCCGACCCGGAAATCAAGATAGTGTTCGACGCCACCAGCGCCAAGGCCCACGAAGCCGCCGCGCCGATCCTCAAAGCCGCCGGCATCATCGCCATAGACCTGACCCCCGCTGCGGTAGGGCCCTACGTGGTGCCCTGCGTCAACCTGAACCAGCTTACCGACGAGATGAACTTCAACATGGTAACCTGCGGCGGCCAGGCCGTCGTGCCCATTGCCTACGCGATCAACCGCGCCGCAGATTCCGAATACACCGAGATCGTCTCCTGCATCGCGTCCAAAAGCGCAGGGCCCGGAACCAGGGCAAACATCGACGAGTTTACCGAAACCACCTCCAAGGCATTGCGGGTAATCGGCGGCGCGGACCGCAGCAAGGCGATCATCATCCTCAACCCCGCCGAACCTCCGCTTATCATGACCAATACGATCTACTCGCTGGTAAAAAACCCCGACGAAAAGAAGATAATTGAATCGGTAAACGACATTATCCGGGACGTGCAGGAATACGTGCCCGGCTACCGCCTGCGTGTTCCGCCGCTTTTTGACGGGAACAAGGTAACGGTAATCGTAGAAGTCGAGGGAGCGGCGGACTTCCTGCCGTCCTATTCGGGGAACCTGGACATCATCAACCAGGGCGCGATAGCGGTCGCCGAAAAGCTGGCCGCAAAAATGCTGGGGGTAAAATAATGCGGACCAACAAAATTACCATAATCGACACGACGCTCCGGGACGGCAGCCACGCGGTAGGCCATTCGTTCACCAAAGAACAGGTAGTCGCCATATCCAAAGGCCTGGACGAAGCCGGCGTTGATATTATCGAAATCAGCCACGGGGACGGCATTACCGGCTCCTGCATCAATTATGGCTTTTCAAAAGAGTCGGAGATGGATCATCTTGAGGCCGCTAACAAGGTGGTTAAGAATGCGAAGCTGGCGGTACTGCTTATTCCCGGCATCGGCACGATCGAAGACCTGAAGCAGGCGCAGGCCCGAGGGGCCAGTGTGGTGCGGATAGCAACTCACGTCACCGAGGCGGACATTGCGATCCAGCACATCGGCTGGGCGAAGCAGGCCGGGATGTTCGTCTGCGGCTTTTTGATGATGGTCAGCCGGGGCAGCCCGGAACTGGTTGTAGAACAGGCGAAAATTTTTGTCGACGCCGGCGCGGATTATATCAACCTTGCGGATTCCGCAGGCTACATGACGCCGGACGATGTTAAGGCGCGGATTTCGGCATTGCGCGCGGCAGTTGATCTGCCGATAGGGTTCCACGCCCACGCCAACCTGGGAATGGCGGTAGCGAACAGCCTTGCGGCGATTGAATGCGGGGCGGACTTCATCGACGGGACCTGCCGGGGCCTTGGGGCCGGAGCGGGGAACGCCCAACTGGAAGTGCTCTGCGCGGTGCTGAAGCGGATTGGCTGGAACATTGGTGCCGACATCTACAAGGTGATGGATGTAGCGGAGGATATTGTAGAACCGATAATGCAGCGGCCCCAGATGATCCGCACGGATTCGATGATGCTGGGCTATGCCGGCGTATATTCCAGCTTCCTTTTGCATACAAGGCGGGCTGCGGAGAAATTCGGCATACCGGCACGGGACATCTTGGTAGAGCTGGGCCATCGGGGAATGGTCGGCGGCCAGGAAGACATGATTGTGGACGTTGCGTACGAGCTGAGCAAGAAGAAGTAAGGTCATTTTTCGTAAAAACAAAGCGAAAAGGGGCCGGAGGGGAATTTTCACGCTGTATTCAATCCCATAGCGAAAAATTTATCGCTATGGGTTGAAATAAATCATTACGGAGGACGTATATGGCAATTACCGGAACAATTCGCCCGGGTCTGATCCAGATTAGAGTGCTGGATTTGGACAAAACCCTCGACTTCTACAAGGACATCCTTGGCCTTGACGAAGTTGGCAAGACCAGCGATGGCCGCGTCATGCTGAAATGCTATGACGAATTCGACCACCACAGCGTAGTGCTGCGCAAGGCTGACAAGGCCGGACTTGACTATGTCGCTTTCAAATGCGTAAAAAGCGAATTTGAAGGAATCAAGGACAAGGTCGAGAAATTCGGCTACAAGACTGCCGAAGTCGCCGCCAACACCGAGCAGCCCGGTTTTGGCAAGCAGTACAAATTCACCGTCTGCACCGGCCACGAATTCCACATCTATGCCGACGTGGAACTGGCTGCGGATCACCCGCAGCTCAAAAACCCCGACATCTGGAACCGTCCTCCCCGCGGCATGAGGGCTGTCCGGCTGGACCACTTCCTGCTGTACGGACCCGGCGCTGCCGAAGTGGAACGCTTCTGCATCGAAGTGTTCGGCATGTACACGCCCGAAGTCCTCAATGCCCCCGACGGCAGCCGCGTCGGCACCTGGCTTACCGGCAACAACAAGCCCCACGACCTGGCCCTGGTTGAGTATCCCAAAGCAGGCTCCTTCCACCATGTCGGCTTCTACCTCCAGACCTGGGAAGATATCCTCAATGCGGCGGACCTTATCGCCATCAACCACCTCAAGCTGGACATTGGCCCCACCCGCCATGCGATCACCCGCGGGCTTTCGATCTACTTCTGGGAACCCTCCGGCAACCGGATCGAGACCTATTGCGGCGGCTACACCGCCAATCCCGACAACCCGCTGAGGGTGTGGGATGCGGATCAGCTTGGCCGCGGCCTCATGTTCTTCTCCGGCGAACTTCCTGCCAGCTTCCTGGAGATCGTTACCTAAGCCATATACGGCGGATGTACAAGGGGCTGTTCCTTCAGCCGTGCCGCTTTCTGGCGGGCGGGCGGAGGGCAGCCCTTTTTATGTGCCATGAGGTTGAATATTAAAAAATTTCCGAAAAAATAAAAAATTTTTAGTTGACAAATCAAATAATCGGGTGTATAATTGCTTACTAAAATAGTAATAAATAGAATATTATTTAGATTTTGGCGATTTTTTACTGAAGGAGGCGAGTATGGCGGAACAAAGGCCTGAAATTGCGAATAGCATCCAAACCGGCAAGTTCAAGACCAACTACCACGATTTGGGGCAGGGGGAGCCGGTAACCCTTCTGCACGGTTCGGGGCCCGGAGTAACCGCGTGGGCGAACTGGAACCGCCTTTTTCCCCTTCTAAAAGACGATTTCCGGGTAATCGCGCCGGATATGTCCGGTTTTGGCTACACCGAGCGGGCAGCGGGCATGAAAAACACCATGCCGAACTGGGTAAAACAGACCGTCGACCTGCTGGACGCCCTTAAAATCGAAAAAACCAACCTGGTTGGCAACTCGTTCGGCGGCGCTCTGGCAATTTCCCTGGCGGTCCGGCACCCCGACCGGATCAACAAGCTCGTCCTGATGGGTTCGATGGGGGTCAGCTTCCCCATAACCTACGGGCTCGACTCGGTTTGGGGCTATGAGCCGTCGGTCGAGGCGATGGAAGAGATGCTGGAGCTGTTTACCTACGACCACAGCTTTGCCAACGAGGCGCTGATCAAGACCCGATACGAGGCGAGCATCCAGCCCGGCTTCCAGGAGAGCTTCCATGCCCTGTTCCCCGCGCCCCGGCAGCAGGGGGTTGAGTGGATGGCCGCCGACCAGAACTATATCCGCAACATCAAGCACGAAACCCTTATCATCCACGGGCGGGAAGACCGCGTCATCCCCCTGGAAAACGCATATAAGCTGATCCAGCTTATCGACAATGCCCAATTGCACATATTCGGACACTGCGGGCACTGGACTCAGATCGAGCACACCCAGGAATTCGCGGATCTGATCCGGAATTTCTTCAAATTCAGGAAGTAGAGGCTGGTATGGACGCATCAAAAATTCCCCTTTTCGCCGAGCAGCTTTTTAATGCGGAACGGAACCGCAAATCAATCCCCCCCCTGACGGAGCAGGACGGTACCATTTCGCTGGACGACGCATACCACATCCAGCTTGCGAACATCAACCGCGTGCTGGAAATGGGGCACGTTATCTCCGGCAAGAAGATCGGCCTTACCTCGCCGGGGATTCAGAAGCAGATGGGGGTGAACGAGCCGGACTACGGGCACCTGTTTGCGGCGATGGACTGCAAGGACGGAAAAATAAAGACCGACGAACTGATGCAGCCGAGGATCGAGGCGGAGATAGCGTTTATTCTGAAGGCAGACCTCTGCGGCGGCAAGGTAACGAAGGAAGACGTGATTGCCAACACCGAATACGTGGTGGCGGCGTTTGAAATTGTCGACAGCCGCGTGGCGGACTGGAAGATCAAGCTGCCGGACACGGTGGCGGATAATGCGTCTTCCGGGCGCTATGTGCTGGGAACCAATCCGCTCAAGCCTACCGATGTCGACCTGAGCGCCGTAACGATGAAGCTTTTCAAAAATGGGGAGCAGATCGGCGAAGGAACGGGGGCGGCGGTACAGGGCGACCCCTGCGTTGCAGTTGCCTGGCTGGCGAATCGGCTGTGGAGCTACGACGTGGTGCTGAAGGCGGGCGAAGTGATACTTTCCGGCGCTTTCTCGGCGGCGCCGCCGGCGGCAAAAGGCGATAAATTTACGGCTGAGTTTTCCGCTTTCGGGAAGGTCGAAGCTGAGTTTGTATAATGGGAAAGAAGCATACAGTTACCGTGCAGGGGACCGACATCGTTTTTAGCGGCGATGAGGAAGAATCGGTACTGCACGCGATGATTCGCCACAGAAGGGGCCCTGTTGGGCACGGTTGCTGCGGGGGAGGGTGCGGCGTCTGCAGGGCGAAGATCGTTTCCGGTGACTTTCTTGCGTTCAAGACCATGAGCGCCGCCCACGTAACCGAGGCGGACAAAAAGGAGGGCATAGCCCTGTTATGCTGTATTCAACCCCGCAGCGATTTGGTTGTCGCCACAGGTTGAAATAAATATTTTTTTCGGAGGACGTATATGGGATTCAACACAACTCTTCGCCCGGGTCTGATCCAGCTCAAGGTGCTGGACTTGGACAAAACCCTCAACTTCTACAAGGACATCCTTGGCCTTGATGAGGTTGGCAAAACCAGCGATGGCCGCGTAATGCTGAAGGCTTACGACGAATTTGACCATCACAGCGTTGTGCTTCGCAAGGCCGATACCGCCGGACTTGACTATGTCGGCTTCAAGGTTGTCTGCAAGGACGAGCTTGAAACCATGAAGGGCAAAGTCGAAAAATTCGGTTACAAGGTAACCGAAGTTGCCCCCAACACCGACCAGCCCGGTTTTGGCAAGCAGTATAAATTCACGATCTGCACCGGCCACGAATTCCATATCTATGCCGACGTGGAACTGGCAAAAGATCATCCGCAGATCAAGAACCCCGACATCTGGAACACCCCGCCCCGGGGCATGAGGGCCGTCCGGCTTGACCACTTCCTGCTTTACGGACCCGGCATTGTCGAAGCTGAAAGGTTCTGCTGCGAAGTCCTCGGCATGTATGTGCCCGAGGTCTGCAACACCGCCGACGGCAACCGCCTCGCCGCCTGGATCACCGGCAACAACAAACCCCACGACCTGGCGTTTGTCGAGTATCCCAAGCCCAACACCATACACCACATCGGCTTCTACCTGAACACCTGGGAAGACGTACTCAACGCGGCGGATCACATCGCCATTCATCACCTCAAGCTGGACATCGGCCCCACGCGCCATGCGATCACCCGCGGCCTTTCGATCTACTTCTGGGAACCCTCCGGCAACCGGATTGAAACCTACTGCGGCGGCTACACAGCCTATCCCGACAGCCCGCAGAGGATCTGGGACGCGGACCAGCTCGGCCGCGGCCTGTTCTATTTCTCCGGCGAAGTAATCCCCAGCTTCCTGGAAATCGTTACCTAATTACGGTAATTGGCGAATGCAAAAGGGCTGCCCTCAGGGGCGGCCTTTTTTTTGGATTCCTCACACAGAGGCACGGAGGCGCAGAGGCACAGAGGGGAAGGAGGGGAGGAGAGGAGGGAATGGGAGTTATAGCTTCACAGTGAAAACATCTGCTGTTTCATTGTTGTATTGGAAACTTCTGCAATAAATCCCGTTATTTTTGGTTATGGTTTTTACCGAGGCAATGTTGTTCTTTTTGCATGATAACTGAAATTCACCTAAACCTATTCGCCGGGCGATTTCCATTACTTGCCGCAGCATTTCTGTCGCATAACCTTTTTTTCTTTCAGAGGGCAAAACGCTGTAGCCGCAATGACCGAAATCCTTCAGGAAATCATTCAGTTCATGTCTGAAATCAATCATGCCGATTATTTTGTTATCGCGCTCACGAATGGCAAAAAAAGTGTCGGTAACAACCCAATTTTCATCGACAGTCTCTTTAAAAGTGTTTTTCGAAACCCTTTCCAGCCATTCACCATAGTTATCCGTTTTATCCCATAGCTCGCTGCCGTTAATTTCGTTTTCACCATATTCAAAAAATTTGTTTTTAAATTCTATTGCCTGAAATTCCAAAGCTTTGGACGGCCTTACCAATAATAATGTATCCATATTATTCTACTCCACGATTTCGCCTCTGCGTTCTCTGCGCCTCCGTGCCTCCGTGTGAGGAATTTCCGGAAAAATTACCGCATCTCACCCCACAACCGCAGCGCCTCGTCCCGCACCTGATCCGCGGCGGCCTGGTAGTTGGACTTGAGGGCGTTGAGGTTCTGGTTGAAAAAGGAGACGAATTCGGGGTCCTGGAAGGGGTCGATGCGGACTTCCCTGCCCATGCGGCGGGAAAGTTCTTCTTCCTTCTGGCGGAGCTTGGGGGCGTATTGCTGGCGTACCGCCTGCTCGAATTGGGAAGCTTCGTCAAGGTAGCGGGCGAGAAGCTGGAGGAACTGCTTGTACATCGTGGCGAAACGGCTGTCGTTTATCAAAAAACGCAGGCCCTTGCCCACTGCCTCGATGCGCGATACGTCTTCCGCAGCCAAAGGAAGGGTGATTTGAGGGGCTAGTACGTCGAAAATGCCCTGCTTCAGGCTATCCCACAGGTCTTTGGGGTGTTTTTTCAGTTCGTCTTCGAGGTTTGTCGCCGGATCGGCGAGAAAAGCGTTGGCAAGCCGCTTTCCCTGCTGCTTTGCTTCAAACTGTCCGATGCTGCCCTTGTCTGTTTTTACCGATTCGGTGCGTTCAAGCGCGATCTCCACGGCGCTCTTTATTCTTCCCATTGTGCTGTTTCCTTCCTGCCTATATAATATACGGTAAAAAGGGGGTTTGCAATGCAGTACGTTAATTTTGACAAGACCGCCGCGTACCGGCAGCTTGCCGATTACGCCGCGTCATGGAAGGGTTTTGATTTCAGGGCGGCCCTGGACGTTGATCGCGTCCGGAAGTGCCAGGCGATAATGGCCGGCGGCCTTACCTATTCGTGGGCGGCAAAAGCCGTGGACGACGGGGCGTTGAAGCTGCTTAAGGCCCTCGCCGATGAACAGGAACTTATCGCCAAGTATAAGGCGCTGCTGGACGGGGAAGTTATGAACACCGGCGAAAAACGCAAGGTGCTGCACCAGCTTTCGCGGGGAGAACAGGGGCAGCCGGTCGTCGAAAACGGCAAGAACATCGGGGAATTTTACCGGGGGGAATTGCGGCGCTTTTGCGAATTTTCCGAGCATGTGCATTCGGGCAAGCTGAAAGGCGCGACCGGCAGGGCTTTTACCACGGTGGTGCAGATAGGCATCGGCGGCTCGGACCTGGGGCCAAGGGCGATGTACCTCGCGCTGGAAAACTGGGCGGCTGCCGGTGGGAAGAAAAAGCTCGACGCGAAATTTATTTCCAACGTAGACCCGGACGATGCTTCGGCAATAATGGCTTCGGTGCCTCTGGAACAGAGCCTGTTCGTGCTGGTTTCCAAAAGCGGCACGACTCAGGAAACGCTGGCAAATGAACTTTTTGTCAAGGACAAGCTGCAAAAAGCCGGCCTGGACAGCGCGAAGCACGTCGTCGCCGTTACCAGCGAAACCAGCCCCCTTGCCCGCAATCCCGCGTATCTCGATTCATTTTACATCGACGACTATATCGGCGGGCGTTATTCGTCATCGTCGGCGGTCGGGGGCTGCGTGCTCTCACTCGCCTTCGGCGCGGATGCGTTCAAAGAATTTCTCGCCGGGGCGGCAAATGCGGACAGGCTTGCGCTGGAACCGGACATCCTCAAAAACGCCGCCCTGCTGGACGCCCTTATCGGCGTGTGGGAGCGGAACTTCCTCGGCTATCCCTATACGGCGGTGCTGCCCTACAGCCAGGCCCTTTCCCGCTTCCCCGCCCATCTGCAGCAGTTGGACATGGAATCCAACGGCAAGCGGGTAAACCGCAGCGGCGAGCCGATTGCGTATAACACGGGGCCGGTGGTGTTCGGCGAGCCGGGAACCAACGGGCAGCACTCGTTCTACCAGCTCCTCCACCAGGGGACAAGCGCCGTGCCGCTCCAGTTTATCGGCTTTGCCGAAAGCCAGCGGGGCGACGACGTAACCGTGGACGGCTCGGTAAGCCAGACCAAGCTCAAGGCGAACCTTGCCGCGCAGATTGTGGCCTTCGCCAAGGGCCAAACCGATGCCGACCTGAACAGGGATTTTCCCGGCGGGCGGCCCTCCAGCCTTATCTGGGGAAAGCGGCTCGATCCTGCCGCCCTGGGGAGCCTGCTTGCCCATTATGAAAACAAGGTGATGTTCCAGGGCTTTGTGTGGAACATCAACAGCTTTGATCAGGAAGGCGTGCAGCTCGGCAAGATTCTTACCAAAAAAGTTCTTGCGGGAAATTCAGGCGATTCTGCCCTGGATGAATACAGCAGAATTCTGGGAGTATAGCGATGACACAGAAATCCGTTATTTCGGCGGACAATAGCTGGATTGAAAAAAGCATACGGGAATTTCACGGCTCGGCGGTGCAGCGTGTCGGCGACGAATGGATTCTGATCACCGCGGGCAACACCGCATCGGGGCCGGGCAACTGGAACACGATGACCGCATCATGGGGCGGCTTTGGCGTGCTGTGGAACAAGGATGTCGCGATTATGTGCATCCGCCCCAGCCGCCACACCCGGAGCTTTGTCGATGCAAACCCCCTGTTTACAATGTCTTTTTTCGACAAAAAGCACCGCAAGGGGCTGACGATCTGCGGAGAAAAATCCGGCAGGGAACACGACAAGGCGGCAGAAGCCGGCCTTACCCCCATTGTTTTTGAAAGCAACGTCGCCGGCGGCCGCGTCGCCGGGGCGGTTGCTTTTAAGGAAGCCTCGGAGATTGTCGTTTGCAGAAAGATCTATACCCAGGATCTGATACCGGAAAATTTTCTTGATCCTTCAATCGCCGAAAATTATCCGAACGGGGATTACCACCGGATGTATGTGGGCGAGGTGCTTGCGCTGCTGACCGCGAAGTAAATTATTACCGGTATGCTTACTGATACATGATGATATACGGTCTCGGGCTGAGGCCGTATACTTCTTTGGGAGTTAACAGGGGGTTGTCGTAGCCAGCTCCGGGGATTCCGAAATTGTAAAAAAGCTTGAATGCCTTTATCGGCATGTTGTCCGCTTCGGCGTTATAGGCATAGGCGGCCCGCTTAAGGTGCGGCGCGCCGAAACCGTCGGCGCAGTGGATCATCCGCACCCGGCGGAAGTCGCTTTCCACCTTTTCCCGGTTCCTGATCATCCGCCAATTGAACTGGTGAATCACCAGCATGCGTTCGCCGGGGATGTTATTCGCAATTATATATTCTTCCATTACCTGCTGGGCGCGGTTTAATTCATCGGCCGTTACCGATCCGATTTCCTGCATGGGCTTTGACGTGCGCCACTCGGGGTCGAGGGCAAGATGCACGTTGGGATAATGCAGCCAGGGGAGCATGCGCCTGAGCGAATTTATCGGATCGTAGCGGCCTATCTGGTGATCGATAAACACGAGTATGTCGTTCTGAAGCGCATATTCAACATACCGCTTGAGAATGTCCTCGTTAAGGATACCGATTTCGCCTTCCGGCCATACGGTTCCAAAGATGATGTAGAACGCTTTTATTACCTTTCGCCCGCCGCTTTCGGCCTCGTATTCGGCGGCAAGAGATGTTAGTTTTTTATCGAGTTCTTCTATCGAATAGCGGCCGAGTATGCCCATTTGCTGCGAGCGGGGATGCCCGTAGAACGCCAGAATGTCGTTGTTGAGAAGGATCGAAGCGTAGTCGGTGATCCTGCGGCTGAAGGATTCCTGTTCGGCTTGGGTGCGCGCCCAATACGGGCTTGCGTCTTCGGCTTTCAGGGATGCGTCAATCACGTCGGTAAAATATAGCGATGGGAAATATCCGCCGTTCCTTCCGTGGATGGCTTCATGGCTGATTTCGGTTTCCAGCGAGGCGAGAGTCGTGGCCTGCGCGCCCGCGTTTACGGAAAGGGCCAGAAAGGCAAGAGTCGTTAATATCCCCCGCAGCAGAGAACGCGCAGTCATCTCCCTTAGTTATCGGCAACAAAGGCCGGAAACTTGACCCGCTATTGATCGGCGGGGGGGCTGCGGCGGACTATGAATTCCTGTTTTACCGGCTGCGGGCCAGAGGATTCGGCTGCGGCGCGCGAAAGCATGTCCTTCTGGACGCGGAACGGCATTTCGTGCGAATGGGGATGCCGCCGTTCCCATTTGCCCGACGGGTTCAGTTCCCATGCCTGGCAGTTGTCGAGGAAGTACGAATTCAATATGTCGAGAAGCTCTGAATGGATTTTTTTGTCCTGGATGGGGAACAGCAATTCGACACGGCGGTTCAGGTTGCGCTGCATAAGGTCTGCGCTGGAAAGGTACAGTTCCTCGGCGCCTCCATTGGCAAAATAGTAGATCCGCGAATGTTCCAGGTAATAATCAATAACGCTTATCACCTGGATGTTTTCGGAAAGGCCGGGAATGCCCGGAACCAGCGCGCATATCCCCCTGATGCACAGCGATATTTTTACCCCCGCGCAGGAGGCGCGGTACAGGGCGTTGATCATGTCGGTGTCGGTTATGGAGTTGCACTTTATTATTATCTTGCCGGGGTACTTCTGGGCGGCGCGGTTTGTTTCGTTTTCGATCAGTTCCAAAAGCCGCGACTTGAGGTTGTACGGGGCAATCGCCAGGCGGCGCATCGTCTGCTTCAGCGAGTAGCCGGTGATCATGTTAAAGACCAGGTTCGCATCGTAGGCGATCTCTTCGCGGCAGGTAAACAGGCAGATGTCCTCGTAAAGTTTCGCCGTTTTGTCGTTGTAGTTGCCGGTCGAAAGATGCACATAGCGCTTGATCCGCTCATGTTCGCGGCGAAGCACCATCGTTACCTTGCCGTGTACTTTTAGCTGCGAAAGCCCGTACACGACGATTACGCCTGCTTTCTCCAGCCTATTCGCCCAGGATATGTTCCGTTCCTCGTCAAAGCGGGCCTTGAGTTCAACAAGCGCCGTTACGTGCTTGCCGTTGAGCGCCGCTTTTTCCAGCGCCCGCACGATGGGCGAGATCGACTGATGGCTGCCCGTGCCGCCGCCGGTCCGGTACAGCGCCGTCTTGATCGAGATGACCTGCGGGTCAGAGGCGGCTTCCTGGAAAAAGCGAATCACCGGATCAAATGACTGGTAGGGGAGGTGGAGCATCAGGTCGCCATGGCTGAGGCGGTCCCAGATCGGCGCATCATCGGCAAAGCCCGGCGCGGCGTGGATCTTCCAGGGTTTTTCCTGCAAGTCTTCAAAGCCCGCGACGCTGGCAAGTTCCATCAAGCTGCCAGGGTTAAACGGCCCGTTAAATTCATACAGATCGGCGCTGCCGAGGGAAAAATATTCCGCCAGTTCGTCGCGCAGCTTATCGCTGCCGGGAGAATACACCATCCGCACCGCTTCGGATTTTTCCCTTTCCTCCAGCACTTCTCCCATTGCTTCGACAAAATCTTCGTCCCGCCGTTCGTCTACCGAAAAATCGGCATCGCGGCTTATCTTGAACATCATCCTTTCGCGGATATGGCAGCCGGGGAAAAGATAGCCTCCCCATGTCAGCATCACGTCGTCCAGAAGCGCCCAGCGAAGTTCATCTCCGTCCGAAGGCAGCCAGATAATCCGGCTGAGAGCAGAGGGAAGCTGCACCATGACGATTTTGCCCTCTGGCTCGCCCTCGCCGTCAGTTTCTTCGGCAGCCGGAGCGTCTTCCGGCGACAGCAGGAACGCGGCGTTTATCCCCCGGCTTTCAAAATAGGGCAGGGGCTTGTCTTCTTCGACCCGCAGCGGCGTAAGGACCGGATACACCTGTCCGATAAAAAAAGATTCCAGGTAGTCCATTTGGGCTACGGTGTAGGAATCGGGCCGGACCAGTTCCAGCCCGCTGGCGGCCAGGCCGGGGAAAATTTCTCCCATAAGGCACGCGCAGAGCCGGCGGATTATTGAATAGGTCTTTTCGCGAATTAACTGAAGCTGCTGCGCCGGATCAATGCCGGAAGGGTCGCCGTAGATCCCCGCCCGCAGCGCCCGCTTAATCGCCGCCACCCGCACCATAAAAAATTCGTCATAATTGGAAACCACAATGGCCAGAAAACGGAACCGCTCAAACAGGGGCAGGTCTTTCCGCAATCCCTCTTCCAGAACCCTCTCGTTAAAATCCAACCACGACAGATCGCGGTTAAAGTACAGGGGAGAAGTGTGGTCCCATTCTGCTTTTTTATCCATTGGATAATTATAATGCAAAAATGGCTGAAAATACATAGCCTCCCTTTTCATGCAATGTCGCCATTTTGGCGACCTTTTCCGATTGCATCTGTAGTACTTTTTGAAAAACGAACAGGAGGTTCAATATGAATCAGGATTTGACGGAAATTGTATTTATCCTTGACAGGAGCGGGTCAATGGAAGGCCTTGAGAAGGAAACTATCGGAGGATTTAACGGATTTGTTAAACAGCAGGCGAAAATAGGGCCGACCTGCCTTACCACCGTGCTTTTTGACGACAAATACGAAATCCTGCATAACGGCGTTGACGCGGGCGATGTCGTTCTTACAGACCGGGAATATTTTACCCGGGGCTATACCG
>WRJO01000029.1 GCA_009778545.1 Treponema sp.
GCAAGACCAGGGCTGGCAAAATGTGGCGGAGCAAAATACCGCAGAGGGCAAAGCCCGAACGGTGTTTTGCGTAGCCCGAGCCGCCGTAAGGCGGCGAAGCGTTAATCGTGTGTTATACGAAGTGCCATTTGTTTTTATACATTTATTCCATCATTATACATTTTATTTATTTCATCTTTTATACCCTCAAATGGTGTTAATCCATTTTTAACTAATTCTTCTTTAATTTTTTTCCCATATTCAGATTTGTCAATTGCATTATTAAAAAAACCCATTACTTCTTCAATTGTTCGCATACTGCGAAACCGCATAGTAGTCCTATTAATAGAAATTCTAGTTGCTGGACTAAGTGCCGTACAATGAATTGCCTCTAACAATACTTCTTTTTCTATTTTTGTTATAATTTTATCCATTAATATTTTTGATTTATTTTCAGATATTTTTAATGGTAATATATTTTTACAATTTTTCAATTCATTTTTAATTTCATTTACTAATTTATTTTCTACTTTTATTATTTCACAAAATTTCAATATATCTGACAGATATTCTACAAACAGAATAGATGTCATATTATTCTCATTTGCATGAGCAATTATGTTTCTAATTTGATGAAATTTATCCACAATTAAAAATTCTTTATTATATTTAAACTTATAGTATTTTTTATCCAAATATTGAAAAATCCTTTCCCAATTTGCTTTATATATATTTAATAGATCAGCCATATCCAAATATTTAAAATTTTCTTTATCATATTCACTTTTATAAATAACTGGATAAATAAAATCATTCCACCAAGTTTTTGGAGATAAACGTTGAAATATTTGAATCAGATAAACATAAAGAGGTTCTTTTAACATCAGTATATATCTATAAAGTACAATATATTGATCAATTATGGTCTTTTCCATATTTCCTCCAAAATTATCATTACATATTTTTGAAAATATGTCAAATGGCATTTCGTATAACTTCTTAAATCTGAATTTTTTTTAATTTCATGAAAAGCCTCCTAGACAGTCCTTCCCGTAATTTTTTTCCTGTATTCATAAGAATGTAGTTCCTCAATTCTGATATGCCCAAATTTGCATACCATCTAAGGCAAAAGTTCTAAATATGCCCCATGATTTATTAATAAAGAAGCAAATATGCTCCTATTTTCAAGTAAAATGTGCCGAATTTGCTCTTTTTTAATGCAAAATCAACAAATGGACTTCTGGATGAGGCTAAAAAACGAGATCAAGGCCAAAAATACCACCCAAGAATGGATTTCCGGCAAGATTGGCGTCCCTTTCGGCACGTTCAAAAAATGGATGACCCGTAAAACCTATCCCAACTTAAAACAAGGAGTCGAGATAGCAAAACTGCTGGAGACCACGGCTGAGTACCTGGTAACAGGGGTTAAAATAGAGAATATGAACGACGCAGAACGCAAACTGATTGCCACATTCCGGAAACTCAGCCCGGCAAATCGTGAAAACGCCATGTTGGCGATGAACGCATGGGCAGGGAAAAAATAGTTCGAATTATGTGGCACTAAAAATTCATATTCAAATACCTCACGCCAAGACGCAAAGAATGCAAAGGAATTACGCGAAGCATCCAAATCACCTTCTTTCCTCTGCGCCTCCGCGCCTCTGCGTGAGGCATTCTTACTCCGTGTCCCCCGTGCCTCCGTGTGAACTATTTGGAAGTAAGTGCCCTCATTGCGTTTAACACCGCAATCAACGCCACTCCCACATCGGCGAACACCGCTTCCCGCATGGTGGCGATTCCCAGCGCGCCCAGTGCGAGAACGAGCGCCTTTACCACCAGGGCGAAAACAATGTTCTGGCGGACAATGCTTCTGGTTTTCCTGGCAATTGCAAGGGCGCTTGCCAGCTTGAGCGGCTCGTCGGTCATCAGTACAATGTCGGCGGCTTCTATCGCAGCGTCCGAGCCAAGGCCGCCCATCGCAATGCCGATGTCGCTCAGGGCAAGGGCGGGGGCGTCGTTAATGCCGTCGCCGACAAAGGCCAGCTTCTTGCCCGTGCTGTTTTCTTTTTGCAACATTTCAAGGCGTTCAACTTTCTGATGGGGAAGCAGTTCGGCGAATACGCCGTCCAGGCCGAGTTCCGCGCCGATTTTTTCTGCGGCGGCGCGGTTGTCGCCGGAAAGCATGAAAAGACGGCGCACCCCTGCCCTTCTCAGCTCGGCTGCCGCCTGCTTGCTGTCGGGCTTTTGCTCGTCGGCGACGACAAGGCAGCCGGCATACGCGCCGTCCAACGCGACGAATACAGCAGTTCCCGCCGCGTCCGTTATGGGTAACGCGATGCCGCTGGCTTCCATGAAGCGGGCGTTTCCCGCAAGCACCGCCCTGCCTTTCACGGCGGCGCGCACCCCCTTGCCGGCAATTTCATCGCAGGAACTGATGTCGCCGGGAGCGATGGGCTTTCCGTAAGCGCGCAAAACCGACTGCGCGATGGGATGGGTGGAGCCGCTTTCGGCGGCGGCGGCATAGTACAAAAGCTCATCGCGGTCAATGCCGTTTTCGCAATGAATTTCGCAGACGGCAAAAATTCCACGGGTTAGCGTTCCGGTCTTGTCGAAGACAACTGTTTCAACATCGTTCAGCGCGGAAAGGTAATTGCTCCCCTTAACGAGTATCCCCTTTCGGGACGCGCCGCCAATGCCTCCGAAAAAACTTAACGGTATGGAAATGACCAGGGCGCAGGGGCAGGATGCCACCAGAAAAACCAGCGCCCTTTTGATCCACTGGGAAAATTCCGCCCCGGCAATAAAAAACGGCGGCAGAAATGCCAGGGCAAGGGCGGCAAACACCACCGCCGGGGTATACCAGCGGGCAAAGCGGGTGATAAAATTTTCTACGGGGGCTTTTCTGCTTCCGGCGTTTTGTACCAGTTCAAGAATTTTGGAAGCCGTCGAATCACTGAATTCTTTGGTGACGGCAATCGTCAGCAGCCCGTTTTTATTTATCGAACCGGACAATACCTCGCTGCCCGGTTCAACGTCGCGGGGCATCGCCTCTCCGGTCAGCGCCGATGTGTCCAGCGCGGAAGAACCTTCGGCGACAATTCCGTCCAGCGGGATTTTTTCGCCGGGCTTTACCACGATAACGTCGCCGGGCTTAACATCGCCGGGGCTGACCCGCTCAATTTCGCCGCCGCGCTTGAGGTTGGCAAAATCCGGTCGCAGGTCCATCAGCGAGGAAATGGATTTGATCGACCGGTTAACGGCAATTTCCTGAAACAGCTCGCCAATGCGGTAAAAGAGCATAACGGCCGCCGCTTCGGGATACTCGCCGATGGCAAAGGCCCCTAGCGTGGCAAGGCTCATCAGAAAATGCTCGTCAAAAATGACGCCTTTAGCGATATTCCTGATCGCCCTAAGGATAATCTTTCCGCCGATCAAAAGCCATGATGCGAGGAACATCGCCAGGGTAAAGGCGGGGTTCGGCGTAAAAATCAGCCCTGCGGCAAACAGGGCTATACCCACGCCCATACAAATTGTATCAAGATGATCTTTCACCGCCTATGCTCCGATAAATGAATAAGCGCCTGTTTGAAAATGACCGCGACATGGTTATCGTCCAGCGAATAAAACACCACTTTGCCCTCGCGCCGGTATTTCACCAGCCTTGTCTGCCGCAGCGCCCGCAGTTGGTGAGAAATCGCCGACTTACTCATCCCCAACAGGTAGGCAATATCGCAGACGCACATCGGCGAATGTAGCAGGGCGCTGATTATCCGCACCCGCGTAGAGTCGCCAAAAACCTTGAACAGTTCGGCAATCTCAAAAAGGTCGTCTTCCTTCGGCAGCCGCCTTTTAACCTTTCTGACAATGTCCTCATGTATAACGGAACAATCGCACTTTTCTGACACAACGCCGCGTCTTGCCATTACCGCCCCCCTTCCGCATTTCGGTTGCTCACATGAACAGTTGAACAGTTATTCACCTATAAATATAACGATATTCCATTACCCTGTCAAGCAAAACACTGCGAAATACCCCACTCCAAATGGCCAAACTTGCCCCGCTATGTGGTAAAAAGCCCCGGCAGGGTGGGCAGCGCGGGGGCGGCGAAAATTTCTGGGACTCCCCGCCGTAGGAGACGAGCCGATAAAATTCTAAAACTAGGATAGAAAAAAGGCCTGACCACTAATGATGGTGGCTATGGATAGTTTCTCTTAACTGGAGACATTAGTGGTCAGGTGGCTCCGCAGGCGGACTCTCCCAGATTTCGCCGCCCCCGCGCTGCCCACCCTGCCGGGGTTATATGCAATAATATCGGGGCAAGTTTGGCGGCAGCTTCGTTATTGCAGGCGGTTCAGGCCGCTGCGGGCTTCGCGGTAGTTGGGGTTGAGGCGCAGGGCCTGCTGGTAGGCTTCAATTGCCGGCCTACGGTCGCCGGCCGCTTCACGGACGGAACCAAGCCGGTACCACCAGAGGGAAAGGGTCGGGTCCATGCGGACGGCGGTGGTGTAGGCAATGTCCGCATGGAGAAACCGTTCCGTTATGCGAAAAATTTCTCCGATAAAAAAATAGGCGACAGAAACGCGCTCCCCTTCGGGCATGGCGTTTGCGTACCGCTGCATAAATGAAAGGGAGCGTTCATAATCATCAAGATAAAAAAAAGCCTCTCCCATCATCTCCATAATACGATACTCGTCGGGAAATGACCGCAGCCCGCGCTCGCCCCAGGAAATGACATCGGCGTACCTTCTCTGCCGCTGCAGGGTCATGGTCATCGCCGTATAGGTGTCGCGGGTAGCAACGTTGCGGGAAACTTCGTCAAGGCAGACGCGGATGGCCTCGTTGTAGTTGCTGTTTGCCTCGCTTATGCGGTTCATCGCCTCAAAGTCCCTGCCACGCCGGTAAAACTGCATCGCGGTCACCGGCGCGGGTGGAGTTTGGGCTTCTGCCCGAATCGGCAAAAGGGAAAAAAAGGCGATTAAGCAGAATATCTTTCCCTTATAAAGTGTCATCATATTAAATGTCGGTTTGCTATCCGTTTTTGTGTAGGATTTCCGGCAGATACGCTCCTATTGAGCCGCATCCCCCGCTATTGTCCGGACAGCACAGAATTTCGACAAATGCCGCCTTGCATTCTCCCTTGCGAATAAAATCCAACATTTTGCGGGCATTCGCCAGGCCGTGCACGGTAAGCAGCTGCAGTGTTGAGCCCATAAAGGATACCTGGGCTTTTTCTACGCCGTCCATTCCCTCTGCCGGGTGAAAATCAGCCAATTTTGGGGCTTCGCCGCTTTTTCCCGCCGCTTCGTCGAAGGGGCTTTCGCTCAGGGATGATAGTTCAATGCCTGCCAGGGTGAACATTCTCGCAATTTCCCGAACCGTCAGCGTCATTTCGGGGGCGTTGTACTTTTTCGCAAGGCATGGCGAGATGGCAACGGTATTTTCACAACCATGCGCCTTGCTGTCCCATTGATAGACGCAATCGGCAAGATCGCCGCCGCAATTTTCGACAAATTTGGACAATCCCCCCCAGCACCCGGTTATTAAGGGAAGCTGCGGTTTTTCGGGCTGGCGGCCCTGTCCGATGCGCCGCAGAAGCTCTTCGCAAATTGCCGCCGCTGCCGTGCTAGCCGAAAAATTTGCGTCATAGACTTTGCCAAAGCCCAGCCGTTTAAGCGCGGTTACCAGCTTTCCCGCGCTGACCGTCCCGGAAGGAAGGCCCAGCGCTTCGTCAAATGCCGCGCCGATTGCGGGATCAATGCGCGCCGCCGTTTCCCCACCGCCGGCAAGCGCCGCCCATGCCGCCCCGCTCTGGTCGTGCTCGTAAATCGCCCCCACCGGGCAAACACGGGCGCACTGTCCGCAGAAAACGCATTGGCCGTCGGTAAGGGACTGGCCGTAGGGGGCGCTTATTTCGTAATGGATGCTCCGGCAGGAACTGTTGATGGCGCGGATGTTTTGCACTTCCTGGCAGGCTTCCACGCATCGTCCGCATTTGACGCATTTGCCCATGTCGCGCGTCAGGGTGAGGCTTTCCGTTACGGGCTGCCCGCTGCGCTGCGCCTCATGGCGGAAAGCCGATTCGCGGATGCCAAGCTGTTCGGCAAGGGATTGCAGTTCGCATTTTTTGCTGCGTATGCATGTCAGACATTCTTGGGGATGGTCCGCCAAAATCAGTTCGACGATTGTTTTGCGGATGAGGGTAAGGCGAGCGTTATGCGTCACCACCTTCATCCCTTCGGCAACGTCGTTGGCGCAGGCAGCCGCCAGTTTGCCCCGCCCGTCACATTCCACCACGCAGACGCGGCAAACGGCGCGTTTCCCAAGATCAGGATGATCGCAGAGGGTGGGAATGCGGCAATTTACTTTCCGGGCGGCTTCCAGTATCCGCGTTCCTTCCGGCACGGTAACCGGCAGGCCGTCAATGGTCAGGTTAATATTTTTATTGGGGTCGGGTTTATGGTGACTCATGATTCTGCCCTCACGTTTGCCTCGAATTCATTCTTGAAGTGCTTCCACGCGCTGTTCAGTGCCGTCGCGGCGGTTTGCCCCAACCCGCAGAACGACGCGTCGGTCATGGTGCGGATAAGGCGGCGCAGCGTATTCAAATCTTCGGAACAGGCCGCGTCCTGAACAGCGAGTTTTTTGAGCAGTTTGAGAACCTGCCGGCTGCCCTCTCTGCAGGGGACGCATTTGCCGCAGGATTCGTGGATGAAAAATTCGCTGACGCACCGCAGATAGTCGATGATGGAAACCGTTTCGTCCATGACCACTATCGCCCCGGAGCCGACGCTCAAACCGGCTTTTCGCAGGTCGGTATAGCTGTACACCGTGTCCAGCAAATCGGGGCCGCCAATGGAGCCGCTCTGCCCGCCAAGGTGGAAGAATTTAAGCTTTTTGCCGCCGGCGATTCCACCGCCCAGCTCGGGATCGAAGATCGCATCGCGCAGGGTGATGCCGCCCAGCGGAACTTCAAAAACGCCCCTGTTTTGGACATGGCCGGAAAGGCAGATCAGCTTGGTGCCGCCCGAGTCGGGATGGCCGATTTGCAGATAGCTGTCTCCGCCCATGCTGACGATGGCGGGAATGTTGGCAAGCGATTCGACGTTGTTGACCAGGGTCGGCTGGAGGAACAGCCCTACCTCGGCTAAATGGGGCGGTTTGATACGGGGCCTGCCGACCTTGCCCTCGGTGGAATTCAAGAGCGCCGAATTTTCGCCGCAGACATATGCCCCTGCGCCGGAGATAACGTGAATGTCAAAATTAAAGCCCGTGCCAAGGATGTTCGTCCCCAGGAAACGGGCGGCTTTAGCGTTTTCGATGGCGGCAAGGAGCCGTTTTTGGATGGTCCGGTACTCCCCGCGCACATAAATATATCCGGCCTTTGCCCGGAAGGTAAAACCGGCGATGGTAATGCCTTCCAGCAACTTAAGGGGAAGCTTGTCCAAGATCAGCCTGTCCTTAAAGGTGCCCGGCTCGCCTTCGTCGGCATTGCAGACGATGTACTTGGGCGTTTCGGGGATGTGCAGCAGATGCTCCCACTTGCTGCCCGACGGATACGCCGCGCCGCCGCGCCCCAGCAGCTTCGCCTTTTTTACCTCGGCGATTATTTCCTCGCTGCCCATTGAAACGGCCTTCTTCAGCGCGTCAAAACCGCCGGTTTTTACATACTCGTCAACGGAAACGGGATTGATGGCGCCTCCATCAATAGATGGCGCGGCTTCTTTGGAGATCAGTTTGTTTAGTTTAGACATCCGCATACCTCATGCAAATTCCCCTCGCGGCAGCGCTGAACCAGGGTTCGCACTTTTTCCTCGTCCAGGCTGCCGAAAACACCGTCGCCAATCTTTACTGCCGGGCCTGTGTCGCAGGCCCCCACGCAGCTTGTACGGGCAAGGGTTATTTTTCCGTCGGCGCTCGTCTGCCCGACTTTTATCCCCGCCGCCCCCTCAAACCAGCCCAATACCTGCTCCGCCCTGTCAAAATGGCAGGGGGCGCTTTCGCATATCTCGATAAGGTATTCGCCCCTGGGCGTGATGCTGAACATTGAATAAAAAGTCAGCACGTCGAATACTTTGGAGAGGGGAAGACCCAGAACGGCGGATACCAGTTCCGCCCACTGCCGGTCAACGTAATTCCTGCCCGAAGCTGCCTGAATGTCCAAAAGCACGGCGATGAGCTGCTGGGGGTCGTTCCCGTAGCCCTCCATGATTTTCAGAACCTCATTTTCGGTTAATTCCCTATTGTCCATTGAAACAATATACATTATTATTGTGGAAAGATAAATACCGTCACAATCAGGCGGCCAAAACAGGAGGAATCATGAATTTAAACGAACTAAAACATGCGGGATTGAAGAAATGGATCGAGGATGCGGTCAGCCTTATGACCCCGGAATCGGTTGAAATTTGCGACGGCAGCAAGGCCGAATACGACCGGATGATCAAGGTACTGGTTGATTCCGGGCTTGGCACGCCGCTCAAGGCAAGGCCGAACAGCTACCTGTTCCATTCTGACCCGTCGGATGTGGCGCGGGTGGAAAACCGCACCTACATTGCCAGCAAAACCGAAGACGACGCCGGCCCTACCAACCACTGGATCGATCCGGTCGAACTCAAGAAGACGATGACCGATCTGTACAAGGGCTGCATGAAGGGCCGCACCATGTACGTTATTCCCTTCTCGATGGGGCCGGTCGGCTCGGACATCGCCAAAATCGGCGTTGAAATCTCCGACAGCGCCTACGTTGTGGTTAATATGCACATAATGACCCGCGTGGGTTCCAAAGTCCTGGATGTTTTGGGCACGGACGGCTTTTATGTGCCCTGTTTCCATTCCATCGGCAAGCCCCTTGGCCCCGGCGAAAGCGATAACGGCAAATGGCCCTGCGCCCCGCTTGAGCATAAATACATCTCCCACTTCCCCGAAACCAGGGAAATCTGGTCCTACGGCTCCGGCTACGGCGGGAACGCCCTGCTCGGCAAGAAGTGCCTGGCGCTGCGTATCGCCTCGGTATTGGCTCGGGACGAAGGCTGGCTCGCCGAGCACATGCTCATTCTGAAGATCACCGACCCCAAGGGCAGCGTTAAGTACATGGCCTGCGCCTTCCCCTCGGCATGCGGCAAGACCAACCTCGCCATGCTTATCCCCACCCTGCCCGGTTGGAAGGTCGAGACCGTCGGCGACGATATCGCCTGGATGAAATTCGGCGCGGACGGCAGGCTCTACGCGATCAACCCCGAGTCGGGCTTCTTTGGGGTTGCCCCGGGAACCAACAACGACTCGAATTTTAACGCCATGGAATCGATCAAGAGCAACACGATCTTCACTAACTGCGGGTTGACCGAAGACGGCGACATCTGGTGGGAGCAGATCGGCTATGGCGCGCCGGGCAAGGAGATCCTCGACTGGAAGGGCAACAAGAAACCGGCGCCCCAGACGGACAAGGCCGTTAAGGGCGAGGAAGTTGCCCACCCCAACGCCCGCTTTACCGCACCGGCTAAACAGTGCCCCGTTATCGCTTCTGAATGGGAAGACCCCAAAGGCGTGCCGATCAGCGCGTTCCTGTTCGGCGGGCGCCGTCCTTCCACCATCCCCCTGATCAACGAGAGCAAGAGCTGGATACACGGCGTGTTTATGGGTTCCATCACCGGATCGGAAATTACCGCCGCCGCGCTGGACCTTGCCGCCGGCACGATTCGCCGCGACCCCTTTGCCATGCTGCCCTTCTGCGGCTACCACATGGGCGACTACTTCAAGCACTGGATTAACATCGGCAAAAAGGCCGAGGCCGAGGGCCATGGCGACAAGCTGCCCAAGATATTCTTCTGCAACTGGTTCCGCAAAGACAAAGACGACCATTTCATCTGGCCCGGTTACGGCGAGAACAGCCGCGCCCTGGCCTGGGTTTTCGAGCGCTGCGACGGCAAGGACAACTGCGTGGAAACCGCCATCGGCAACCTGCCCAAGCCGGGAACCATTGAGCCGCCCGCCGGCGTAAGCGCCGAGGCAATGGCCGAACTCTGCTCGGTAGACATCGAGGGCTGGAAAAAGGAAATCGCCGACGTGCGGGAAAAACACTATCCCCAGTTTGGCGCCAAACTGCCCAAAGAACTGTCCGAGGAACTCGACGCCATCGAGAAACGGCTTAATTCGTAGATAGTCTCACGCAGAGACGCAGAGGCACGGAGGGGTACGCGCTGTTCGCTAACGGCTCGCTATCATCTGTGCTTCTGTGCCTCCGTGAGAGGAATTTAAGAATAAATTTCTTACCTTGTCTAAACTACCTTGAACTTATCCGCGAAGATGTTGGGGACGTTGGCTTTTGTTCCCTTTATCTTTGACTGCACGAATACCTTGAGCGATTGCATGAGGGGAAGCGGCGCAAGCAGCATGGGGCTGACGCCCATCAGGTGGCACATCGCGTTGCAGGTGGCGCAAAGGTCGTTGCAGTGCGGGCTGAAGTAGACGTTTTTCCGTCCGAGGCGTTTTACCAAACTGTCGCCGATTTCCTTGATGGCGC
Organism: Treponema sp.; assembly: GCA_009778545.1. Classification (GTDB taxonomy): domain Bacteria; phylum Spirochaetota; class Spirochaetia; order Treponematales; family Breznakiellaceae; genus WQXQ01. Next base: position 10,499 of record WRJO01000029.1, read on the forward strand.
AGTGTCCCACAACCAGCACGCGGCCCTGAATCGCGTCGATAACGGCGGAGTCGTGCCCCTTTCCCATCACCATCGTCCAGCCGCCCTTGCCCTGGTAATCGTAGGCCAGCACTTGCAGCATGGTAAGGGGGTTGTTTTTGCAGCCCTCGGTACACCACTGGACGGATCCGGTTATGCGCTTTACGTTATCGGGGAACTTCTGGAGCAGGTCGTAGGGGTACCGCCGGGTAAAATCGGAGATGTCGCCGATGATTTCCACGTCGTCCAGGCTTTTTACGCCTTTGGAATAACCCCGATCCATGGCAATTTGCAGGTGCGGGCAATCTTCGGCAGTCAGCCCGAACAGCTTCGCGCCCACCAGGTCCGCCGCGACAACGTTGGCGCTGCCCAACAAAACCTTAAAGGGCAGAACGCACTTATCCGCAAAGGCAGTGACCGGATAATGCCCGTAAATCGTCGCCTCGATGCCCTCGGTTAAAGTGAAATCCGGCTGCACATAGCCCAGCACGTCGGCGAGCTTGTAGGGAAGGTTGTAGTTATGGTCGGGGCGGCGGTCGTTCTGCTGGGGATAGGCCCATTGGTTCTTTACTCCCAGCGTAACCCCCGCCATGGAATGGGTTTTCAGCTTCGGCAGGCTGATATGGAGGTTTTCATCGGCATGTTCGATCAGATTATGTACGACAAATTTCGGAATGTTGAACGTCGTATGGCGGTATCCGCGCTCGTCCTGCTCCTCCGGCGCTTTCCCCTTGAAGGTGAAGGAAACGTCCTCCTCCTCATCCAGATATACTTCCTGCGCGCCATAGCGGCGGCAGATCGCGCTGTAGCCGGTAATCGCGAACACCATGCGGGTAAAGTTGCACTGCGTGGAATTCTCGAACAGGAAAATGCGTCTGGCCCCGGCCTGCTTCCAGTAGCGGATTACCGCCTCCACCAGTTCCGGGCGCGTATAGCAATAGGGCTTGCTGTCTATGCCATTGGGCTTGATGTAAACGTCCCCGCTGGACTTGAGCATTCCCTTGCCCCCGGCCGCGTCGAAAATCTCCGTAACGGCGGCAAACACCTCTTCCTTGAGGGGATCGTTCAGCGGGCGGAACTGGGTAAATGGCTCGGATTGGTGCGATGATTGCAGACGGTGTACGGTAACGGTAGCTGTTTTTGGGGCTGTTGACATAGTAGTACTCCTCAAAGAATGTATTTATATAAAAATATAACACAAATATGAAGTATTTTCAATCAATATATTGACTAAAACGGCGTTTTCTGCCTTTAATGGACTGTCACCGGGGATATAGCTCAGTTGGTAGAGCGATAGGTTCGCAATCTATAGGCCAGGGGTTCGAATCCCCTTATCTCCAGTCCCCTTATCTCCAATCACCTCTGCACAAGACGGACATCGCGCTGAGGAAAGGGTATGTGCAGGCCGGCGGCTTCAATCCTGGTTTTAAGGATTTTATTCATTTCCCAGAATATCGTCCAATATTCGTCCGCCGTCGTCCATGCGCGGATCGTTATCTGTACCGAACTATCCTGAATCGCCTGCAAAATAACCTGGGGCGCCGGATCGGCCAGAAAACGCGGCTCCGAGTCAATAATGCCCTGCATTGCCTGAAATGCCAGGTCGATTGAATCCGCATAGTCGATTCCGATTGAAAGCTCCATCCGGCGCTTGCCGTTTCTGGTGTAATTCCTGAGGGGGCTGGCCCAAATGCAGGAATTGGGGGCGGATATGTAGATGCCGTCGGGGGTTTCCAGGATAGTCGTAAAGAGGTTGATTTCTTTTACCGTTCCCATATAGCCGCCGAATTCGATAAACTCGCCCTTGCGGCATGTTCCCATAAGCAGAATAATTATCCCCGCGGCGATGTTTCCCAGGGTGTCTTTCAGCGCAAGGCCGACGGCCACGCCCGCCGCGCCCAGGACGGCAAGGAGGCTCGCCGTATTTACGCCGAAAACGTTCAGGATCATAATGGCGCAGATAATAAATATCCCATAACGGACAACCGCCCGCAGCAAAGTACCTACCGTTCCCTGAACCTGCGATCCTGAGTCTTCGGCCCGCTTTATGATCCTCTGCGCCCCTTTGGAAAGGATTATGCCGATTACGATGATTATTACGGCGGCCAACAGATTTTTGGCAAGCGCCAGAACCGCCGCAGAATGAAATTCCCAAAGTTCCAATAATTTTTGTCCCATCTTTACCTTCCTAAATGTTAAACTTGCTGATCTCCTGCAGGAGGCTGTCGATGTCTTCCTTGTTCTTCTTGCTTATCTCGCTGGTTTTCCTGACGGCGGTTTCGATGTTGTCCATGCCCGAAGCGATTTCGCTAATGGCATTTGTTACCTCGCCGGTTAGGCTTTCAAGGTGCTTGCTCTTTCCGACAACTTCGCGGCTTGCGCTCTGAATTTTTGAGGAGTTGCTGCGGACGCTTTTGGTAATTTCGTTTGACTCGCCCATTGCCGCGAGGACATTTTTATTGCCGGTATCCTGCTGTTCCATCGCGTCCCGCACCCGGATGCTCTGAGTGGAAACGGTTTCAAAACCTTTTTCAATGTCGTCAAACTGTTTCAGGCTTGCCAGCGTCGAAGTGCCAATGCCGCCAAGGGCATCCTTGATGTTTTTCAGAACAGACGACACGGTCTTTGCCTGCTGGCTTGAGGACTCGGCGAGCTTGCGGATTTCGTCGGCGACAACGGCGAAGCCCCGCCCGACATTGCCGGCATGAGCAGCCTCAATAGCGGCATTCATCGCCAGAAGATTTGTCTGGCTGGCAATGTTCTGAATCACCTTGTTGATTTCCAGAAGGCGTTCCGATTCCTTCGACACTTCCTGAATGTCGGCAGACACCTTCTGCAGTGAGGAGTTTCCTTCCGACGAAGCCCCCCGCAGCCGCTGGAGGTCCTGCTCGTTCTGGGCAAGGCTTGCCGTGATCGAGGTAATGTTGGAGATCATCTCTTCGATTGACAATGAAGATTTGGAAATACTTTCCGTCTGTTCTTCAATGTGGCTGTCAAGGTTTTCGATGTTGGTGAGTATCTGGCCGATGGCCGCGTTTGTCTTGGCGACATCCTCGGCCTGATTCGATGATTTTGTTTTCATGTCCTTGGTGCTGGCGTTGATGTTGTTTATCTCTGACACCGAATCGTTCATCATGTTCTGCATGTCAATGCCGACCGATGCAAGCGTCCTCGCCTTTTCTCCGATGGCCTTGATCAGGTTTTTGATGTTCTCCTGCATCAGTCCCAGGGTACGCATCATTTGGGCAAGTTCATCGGTTCCTTTTACCGCTATTGTTTGGGTTAAATCGCCCTTTGCCATCGTTTCGATCACGAGCGAAGCACGGGTAATCGGCGCGATGACCAGGCGGGACAGGGCGATGAGAATAACGGCGATGATAACAATCATCGCAAGGCAGATGACGGCGGCGGCAATAATGCTCACCCTCTGCACCGCATCGGCGGCTTCGGATTTTTCCGCGTTGGGTACAAGCACCGCAAGCCCTATGCCGGAATCATGCACCGACGCGATAAGGGTATTGCTTACTCCGTTAACTACCAAATTGGGGTTAATGATCTCCTGACCGGGCTTAAGCGCCGTCAGATGGATAAGCCAGTTATCTTTTGGATAGGGAACAATGTCGGTATTGTTGTCGCCTTTAATGGCAAAGGTGGCATTGTCGGCGGTTGAAAAACCGGCTATCTGCGCGGAGCTGGTGGGCAGTTCAAAGGCGTTGACCATTTCCTGCAGGGTTAACAGGGACACGTCTACGGTCGCCACGCCGACGATCCGCTTCTCCATGCTGTAAATCGGGAGGCTTACCGTTACCATCAGCGCGTTTACCGAGTCGTCCACATACAGCTCGCTCCAGTAATACCGGTCGCTGCGCGGGCTGGTCCGGCTCCAGCCTTTGGGCAGGGCGACCAGGTACCAGCCTTCTTCGTAGGTGTCAACATCCCATTCCCACTCGTTGGCTTCGTCTTCTCTGATGTCATAGCCGACCCATTTTACCTGTGCTTCCGGGGGAACCCCTCCTTCGGGAGTCAGCTCCTTGCTGCAAAAATAATGGAAGCGGTGGACTTCGGGGAAAAAAGCATAAGGTTCGTAGAACGCTCCGCCTCCCAACAGCGAGGTTTCGCGGGCAAAGGCAACGTGGTATTCCCGTTCCATTACCTCCATCAATTCATCCCTGTCTAAAAATTCCCTGAGCAAGTGGAATAATTCTCCGAAGTTCTGGGAAATGCCGGCGCTTTCCTGTATCGTGTCAAGAAAGGCGTTAAATTTATTGATATTTTCCAGAGCCAGAGACTCGTTGTAGTTTTCCGAGAAAAATCGCGCGATCTTCTGCATTCGCACGCTGTTTACCATGAATATGCCGAAGCCGATAAAAGACGCCAAAGAAAGAATCAATATAAGAAAAAGTATCTTATACCTGATGCTGCCCAGACCATACTTTGAATTCCCGCCCATACCCTCATACCCCCAGCCCATATTATGATGTTTTTTGGAAATATTCAATTATTTTTCAGGGGCTATTCCAAAATACGGCGTTTTGGAATAACCTCTGGTAACGCATGGAAAAACCCGACGGCGATATGTCGGCGGCTTCCCTGGTCCGCCACGGATCGTCGCTGTCGCTTTTAACCTTTGTTTCCCGAATCCTCGGCCTTTTGCGCGAGATGACCAAGGCCAGCCTTTTGGGAACCAGCGCCCTGTCCGACGCGTTTTCCGTGGCCTTTATGCTGCCCAACCTTTTCCGCCGCCTCTTTGCCGAAGGTTCCATAGCGGTTGCCTTCATTCCCACGTTCAAAGAGTACCTTCTGGAGGGCGACAGGCACAAAAACCGCGAATTTCTTTCCGCCATTTTTACCTTTCTGACGTTTTTTGTAACCCTCGCGGTGATGGCGGGGATTCTTGCCGCGCCGCTTATCATCCGGTTCTTTGGCATGGAAGAATTTGACGAGACGGTGCTGTTAACGAGGATAATGTTCCCTTTTTTGGGTTTTATTTCCATCGCCGCGCTGTTTCAGGGTATTCTCAACAGCCTGCACATCTTCGCCCCCTCCGGCCTCGCCCCGATCCTGCTGAACGTGGTGACGATTCTCTGCGCCTATGCGTTCAGTCCCTTTACCAAAAACCCCGCGCGGGCAATGGCTTTCGGCATCCTCATCGGGGGCTTTTTGGAAGCGGCCATCCAGCTTCCCTTCGTGCTGAAAAACGGCCAGCGCTTTTTTTTCACCACCCTCAGGCGCGCCTTTGCCAACCCGGGAACCCGCAAGGTGCTTGTCCTGATCGGCCCGACGATTATCGGGATGGCCGCCTACCAGCTTAACGACCTGGTGTCCACCGCGCTTGCCGGAAACGCCGGCGAAGGCGTGGTTTCCAGTTTGCAGTATTCGCTGCGGCTGCAGGAGCTGATACTCGGCGTGTTCGCCGTTTCCATCGGGACGGTGCTGCTGCCGAATCTTGCCGGGTATGCCAAGTCATCCCGCTGGGGCCTTTTCAACGAACGGCTTGTCTCCGGCATCGACATCATCGCCCTTATCACCATTCCGATTACTTTTTTTTCGCTTGTCCAGGGAGAAACGCTGATCCGCTTGCTGTTTCAGAACCGCAGCTTTGACGAAAGTTCGGTGGCGCTTACCCTTTCCGCCTTTACCTTCCACATGCCCGGCTTGTTTTTCATCGCACTCAACCGCATACTTGCCCCGGCGTTTTACGCGCAGAGCAATTCCAAATCGCCGACGCTGGCGGGACTCGTTGCCTTCGCGGTGAACATGTTCCTCGCCGCGCTGCTGGTGCGCCCCTTTCGCGGCGCGGGCATCGCCCTTGCCCTGAGCGCTGCCAGCGCGGTCAACACGATTCTGCTGCTTGTCTTTTTGCGGAAGAATCCCAACATCACCGTCGGTCGCGCCCTTGGTTCCTCAATTTTTTACATGCTGAAGCTATCGCTTTTTTCCTGCATCGCCGCCGCCCCCGTGTACTTCCTATCCCCCCGCCTGTTGGAACTGTTCGCCGGCAGGGGGCGCATTGTCTCTTATGGCATCCCTCTTGCCATCAACGCCGCTATCTTTGGTTTTACGGGAATCGCGCTGCTTCTTATCACCCGCGACCGCCAGTTGCGGGGCTTGATTCGGATGATTACTAAAAGATCAACGAATGACGCGAATTAACGCGAATGAATTAGGGATCAGGTATTGGACCTCCCCCGCCGTCTGCGGTACTATGCGGGTTATTACTTTAATTGTCTTGCACAGTAAATAACTACAAGTCCGATAATTAACATTACTATAGCATTAATTAATTGAAAAACCATCTTATCCTCCTACAATCCATTTGCGAATAATATCCGCAATAGTCATTGCCGCAAGAATTGCAGCTATCAATCCAGCCAATTCCAATACCCGTTTTATTTTGCTTTCCGGCTTGTTCAAAACCTCAGATATGTTCTCAATCCCATCTGCGATTCTGTCCAGGCGCGATAAAATGTCATCACCACTCATGGTTGACTCCTTAAATATACCAGCTTTTTCAAAAAAAACAAGTTCATTTTTCTACCCGCCACGATAGCGTGCAGTTCCATTTGTCGGGGAAATCCGGGTAAGCAATTTTCGCGCTGATGCGCCCGCGCTTAAACCGGACGGCTGCGCTGAACGAAGCGTCTGCCATGGTGTCCTTTCTTGCAAAGGCGGTAATGCCCCACCTGGTTCTGAACTGAAAAATCCCCGGCGACCAGATTAACTCGCAGCTTGTTTTCGCCGAATCAAATTCCTGATTCGTCGGGGCGAAAGGATACGGCGACGGGATTTCCGCAGTCGCTCCCAGGCTCTTGATCGATGTTGAAAGGGTTATCCCCAGGGGGTAGCTTTTTGGTTTCGGGTTTTTCGCGGCGGCGCCGGGCAGGAACATCGCCGGAAGCAGCAGCGGGGGCAGGCCCAGCGAAAGGCCGAGCGATCCGTCCACGCTGTCGCTGATTGTATTCCGGTCGGAGGCGTTTCTGTCCGCACCGAGCGATATACGGCTCAGGCGCAGGGGGAACGCGCCGTCGGCAGCGCGGCCTGACAGGGCGGGGAACCGGTAGTACAGGCCGGTGGAACTGCGGCTGAACGGCTCTTCCAGGCCGCCGGAGCGCAGGCTGGTGCTGGCCCGGAACAAACTGCTGCGCGGCCCCTTCCATTCGATCTTTCCCGCCGTCCTCAAGCCCCCTGCGGGGCTGGTCCCGTCCCTGCCCACATAGCGATCCGTCATGCCGTCTGTAGCGAGCGACAGCGACCAGGGGCTGGGCTTTTCCCCCCAGCCCCAGGAGCGGGGCGGGTTAAAGCGGATGCCCAGGCAGCCGTAAACGCCGCTGCCGTAGGCGAACGTTTCCGACCATGCCCAGTCCGACGACAGCGAAAGATACGGCATGTTGAAACCAAGCGCCCCGGCCAACAGGCGGAAGTCCCTGTCTGGCAGAGGAGGGGGATCGCTGAACCAGGAGCTGCCTTCTTTCGCGGGAAGCTGTGCGCCCGTGTAAAACCCTTCCAGCAGCAGATCGTATTTTCCGTCCAGCCGGGTGTCCAGCCCGAAAGAAAACGCCGGTTCAAATTCCCCCTGCGCGGGAAACTGGGCGGAAGCAAAGCCCCGTAGCGATATTCGCTCAAACTCCAGAAGGGGGCTGGAAAGGTACAGGTACGCCTCTGGGCTTTTTGTCGACGAAGCCGCCGTTTTCAGGTCGGCCATGACCGGCTTGTGGTTTTCGGCATAGGGCGCCGAGCGTATCCATGGGCTGCGAATGCGCGCCGGAAGCCCCCACTCGTCAAGCGTGCCGAATAATAGGCGCGATCCCGTCGCTTTGTGATACAGCCCGAAAGATGCGATGCCCTCTTCATTGGCGTTGTCGCCCAAAGGCCGGTCAAGCTGAAAATTCAAAGGGCGGCGGTCAATGGCCTGCCCCCGCACAACCAGATCCTGCCCGACAAGAAATACGCGGGCATCAAGCCGGTTATGGAGGTTCTTGCTTTCCTCCCAGGAGCCGGATACCAGCAGGTCCCAGGTAAACGCCGGTTTTTCCTGCGCCGGAATAACGACAACGGGCAGCAGCAGCCCGGCAACGAAGAACAAATACTTCATACCCCTTATATGGCGCAACATTGCGATTTGCTTTATTCTTTGGAGGAGATTTTTCACTATTGACCAAGTTATCGCTAATCAGTTATGGTAGAGAAACTACAGGGAAAAGACCTTCCGGAACAAGGAAGTTTTCATACACGAGGAGGAGCGATGAGCGCAAGGATACGGCTCAAAAGATTCGGGACCAAGAAGCGTCCCTATTACCGCATAGTGGTAATGGACAAGCAAAGCCCGAGGGACGGGAAGACCATTGACGAGTTGGGGTACTATCACCCCATCGAGGCGGAAGACAAGCAGATCATGTTTGACATGGAAAAGGCAAAGGCCTGGCTCGCAAAGAGCGCGACCCCCAGCGACACGGTACGCAAAATCTTCAATAAAAAAGGCCTTCATATCAAGTAGCGAAAGGTATTTACATGGAAAAAGATCTGGTTGAATATATCGCAAAGTCTCTGGTGGATGATCCGTCCCAGGTGTCAGTCAGCGTGGTTGAGGGCGAAAAGTCCACGATACTCGAACTGCGGGTGGCCGAGGACGACATCGGCAAGGTCATCGGCAAGCACGGGCGCATAGCGAAGGCCATGCGGACGGTTCTGATGGCCGCCACAGCCAGGACCGGCAAGCACACCGTGCTGGAAATCCTCGACTGACAGAACAATTTGTCATTGGAATCGTCGGCGCGCCTTTTGCCCTGAACGGCTTTGTCAAGGTAAAGCCCCTTTCCGGTGAAGTCGAACATCTGTTAAAACTCACATCGGTAACGCTGCGGCAGGACGGCAGGGAACGGCTGCTGGACATCAAGGAAAGCGCCGCCGCCGGTTCCTCGGCGCTGATACGCTTTGCCGGCTATGACAGCCCCGAGGCGGCAAAGGCCCTGAGCGGCGCGGAATTACTGGTAAGCCGGAACGAGGCAGCCCCCCTGCTCGACGGCGAATTTTATGTCGAAGACCTCAAAGGGCTGGCGGCGATATCCGTTGAAAATGGGGAAAAGCTGGGGCATATTACCGCGATAATCGAAGGCGGCGGCGGCGATCTTGCCGAAATACGGCTAAATGACGGACAAACAAGGCTTGTTCCCTTTAGGGAAGAGTTTTTCACCGGGATTGAGCCGGACAAAGGACAGGTTTTACTGAAAAATCTCTGGGTATTGGAATGAAATACACGGTTTTAACGCTGTTTCCCGAAATTACCGACGCATATTTTGCCACTTCGATTGTTGCAAAGGCGATTCAGCGGGGCATTATCGGCTATCAGCCGATAAACATCCGCGATTTTGCCCTGGACAAGCACAAAACCTGCGACGACGCGCCCTACGGCGGCGGTCCGGGAATGCTGATGCTCAGTGAGCCGCTCTGCCGCGCCCTCGAAGCCGCCGGCGTCAACGAAAAAAATACATCATCTCAGAATTCTATCACACGGAGGCACCAAGGCACAGAGTTTTCGGATAGCCCGTATTCCTCCGTGCCTCTGTGCCTCTGTGAGAGGTATTTGGAAGGTAATGCTAAACGAACAATCTACTTGTCGCCGTCGGGGAGGGCTTTTGACCAGGCTTTGGCGCGGGAGTTGGCGGCGGAGCGGGAACTGGTGCTGGTCTGCGGGCGGTATGAGGGTATTGATCAGCGGGTGATTGATCGGTATATTGATGATGAGATTTCCGTTGGCGACTATGTACTGTCGTCCGGCGAGGTTGCCGCGCTTGCGCTTATCGACGCGACCTACCGGCTGGTGGACGCCGTGATTACCCCCGAGTCGCTGGACGAGGAGAGTTTTTCCGGCGGACTTTTGGAGTACCCCCAGTATACACGCCCGGAGATTTTTGATACGATGAAGGTTCCCGATGTGCTGCTTTCGGGGCATCACGAGAACATCCGGCGATGGCGGCTTGAAAGGCGGGTAGAAAAGACTTTGCGTAACAGGCCCGACCTGATCCGGCGGGGCAGGGAATTGGGGCTTTTTGACAAAGAAATAAATAGCATTATTGGAGATATGGAACATGAACGAAATCAGGGCGATTAACGCCGCGCAGATGAAGTCGGATCCCGGCAAGTTCAAGGTCGGGGACACGGTAAAGGTGCATTTCAAGATCGTTGAAGGCAAGAACGAGCGTATCCAGGTATACGAAGGCCTGGTTATCGCCATGAAGAACGCGCAGGTGGGCAAAACGTTTACCGTACGGAAAAATTCCTACGGCGTCGGCGTAGAGCGGGTATTCCCACTACATTCGCCCCGCATTGCCAAGGTTGAAGTGATGCGTCCCGGCAGGGTGCGCCGCGCCAAGCTGTACTATATCCGCGGAAAGATCGGCAAAGCCGCGAAGATCAAGGAACTCATCGTCAAGAAAAGCGCGAAACACGCCGCCGCCGCGACAGCCGCCCCTGTTGCCGAGTCTCCGAAAGAATAATAATTCCTGATAACTCACACAGAGGCACAGAGGCACAATAAAAAAATTTGAGATTTTTGTGTTCCCTGTGCCTTCGTGCCTTTGTGTGAGATAATTTCGATTATGCCCTGTAGCCCTGCTCGAAGGCTTTTGTCAGTTTCATCTTGATAAAATTATTTTCCTTTCGGAGCTTTGATATTTCCAACTGCTGGGATTTTATCGTCTCAACCAGATCGCCCTGATTGAGTGCGCCCGTGTGCAGCAGGTCTTCCACATAATCCATCTTGTTGTCAAAGTCGATTTCCGCTTCAACGCCCGCTTCCTGAAAGCTGTCCTCGATCTGCTGTTCGCTCGGCAGAATGGAATCTTCTTCGCTTTGCAGAATCTTATCGGCGATTCGGTAGATCGCCTGGGAAAGCATCGCCTGCGGCTTGTACAGAACTATGGGCAGACGGGATGCGAGCGCCTTGTCCTGTATGACATCCCGGTAAATTACCCCGAGGTGCTCGATTTTCAGGTCAAGGTATTCTTCGCAGGAGCGGCGTATCTTCATCGCCACATCGGCATCTTTCGGTTCGTCGACCATATTCATGATAAGCCGGGGGTGCAGGCGTTCAAGCCGGGAAACGAAGGTATTATATGAATTTTTATCGATGTTCTGGATTTCCGGCAGTATTTTGGGAATGTACATTTTTTGCGGGCCGGAACTGTCGCTCTGGAGTTTTTCGACATATTTGCGCGCCTTTGAACTTTTGGTGAACGAGTTGAACATAAGGCGGAATACGGTGTTTTTCAGAAAGACGTATGCGTTAAGCACGGCGGTGACTGCCGGGGCGGATACGATCAGGCCCTGGGGGGAGAGGAGGAAAAAGTCGAGTATTGACTGATGGGTCCCCGCGCCCAGATCGAGCAGCAGGATGTCGGTATCGTCCTGCAGGGCGACGAGTTCCTTTACCAGGGATTTGAGCTGGATGGTTTTCAGGTTCGCCGTTCCGGGAATCTCCGTGTCGCCGGGAATGAAGCGAAGCCCCCGCACGTCGGTGTCGACGATGACATCGGCAAAGTTGGATTTTGTGTTGCTCAGGAACGTGCCGATTCCCAACTGCGGCGCATGATGCCCCAGCACCAGGTGCAGGTTCGACGCGCCCAGATCGAGGTCGGCAACCACGACCCGCTGTCCCGCCTGGGCGAACGCCACGCCGAGATTTGCCGAAACCAGCGATTTGCCTACCCCGCCTTTTCCGCTTGCAACCGGAATAATACGCACTTCCTACCTCCGCACCCTCAAGTTTTCATCAGTCTCGCAGCCTGCCAAGCCGAAAGCATATCTCCCAGCAGAAAAAACACGGTTATCCCCGGTACAATAAAAAAGGCCGGACCGCCAACAGGTTTATCCTGTATCGTATCGCCTTTCATCAAAAATTGCCATAACAACGCCATGATTATGCTGAGTCTTTTTCCAGCCAGATAGAGCGGGCCGTACGCCTCATAGCGGGATCTGTCCAGCCGCCAGAACAGCGCCATCAGGAAAAACAATGCCCCCGGCGTAATGGCGGCAAGCCAGGGGAAGGCTTCGCTCCCCTCCGGCCGCAATACCAGAAAGGCTGCCGCCAGAAAAATAACCCGAAAACCCTCGTAAACGCACAGCGCGGTACCGATGGGGTTAAAACCTCTCATAGATAAAAATAAGCCAGTACGCAAGAATAATCAATAACCCCAAACTCTCCCGCAAATACCCGTTGGGGAGGGGGGCGCGGGGCGCGCGCGGCCTGGCAAAAATCTGGGAGAGTCCGCCTATGGAGCCACCCGACCACTTAATTCTTCTAGTTGAGAGTAACTA
>WRJO01000030.1 GCA_009778545.1 Treponema sp.
CAAGGCGCTGTCCCTTGCCCGCGCGGGCGACATCGTGCTGCTATTGGGCAAAGGCCACGAAAACTCTATAATTTACGCGGATCACGTCATGCCCTTTGACGAAATAACCGAAGCAGAAAAGGCGCTGGGGGAAGTGGGAAGTATTGGATAAGAATTTCACGCAGAGGCGCGGAGATTTTTTTTGATTTTTCACACGCAGAGGCGCAGAGGCGCAGAGGACGCGGAGTTTTCGTCCGGGGTCTTCCCCTCTATCGAAATCTCACGGACTTCAGGGGATAAGGATGGATGCGCGCAATTCGTAAGCAGCGCGCCATTCTCTGCGAGCTTTGCGCCTCTGCGCCTCTGCGTGAGGTCTTTGGGAATATAAGGAGTAATTATGAGCGAAGTATTTATGCAAAACTACCACCGGCTGCCGGTGACGTTTGCAAATGGCAATGGCGCGTGGCTCTTTGACACGGACGGGAAAAAATACCTGGACTTTACTTCGGGCATCGCGGTGAACTGCCTTGGGCATAACTATCCGCCGCTGGTCAGGGCCGTCGCCGAACAGGCGGCAAAATTGTTCCATGTGAGCAACTATTACCAGAGCGATACCGCGGCGGCGTTTGCGGAAAAACTCGTTGCCGCCTGTGCGCCCGGCGGCATGAAAAACGTCTTCCTGGCGAACTCCGGCGCGGAGGCAAACGAAGGGGCCTGCAAGATCGCCCGCAAATATTCGCTGAAAAAATACGGCCCCGGCAGGCACACCATCGTTACGCTGCGGGGCAGCTTCCACGGCAGGACCATCACCACCCTGGCCGCTACGGGGCAGGACAAGTTCCATAAAGACTTTGGCCCCTTTACCGAGGGCTTTGCCTACATTCCCGGCGGCGACATCGGCGCTCTGGACAGGGCGCTGGACGGCAAGACCGTGGCGGGGCTTTTGATAGAAGCCGTGCAGGGCGAGAGCGGCATCGTCCCGCAAACGCAAGAATTTATCGAAGAAGCGGCGCGGCTCTGCGCCGAGCGGGACATACTCCTCATGTTCGACGAAATTCAGTGCGGCATGGGAAGGACGGGAACCTTCCTTGCCTTTGAGCAATATTCTTTCAACGGCAAGCCGCTCAAGGCCGACGTGGTAGCACTTGCCAAAGGTTTGGCGGGCGGCATCCCTGCGGGCGCGGTGCTTGCCGGAGAAAAAGCCGCCGCTGTTTTTGAATCGGGCGATCACGGCAGCACTTTCGGCGGCAACCCCGTCGCGGCTGCTGCGGGCATTGTCGTGCTGGAAACGGTCAACAATCCCGCTTTCCTTGCGGAAATTTCCCGCAAGGGCGAAAAAATTATGGCGGCGATTCGGGCATGGAATCATCCCGCAGTACAGGAAGTACGGGGCCGCGGCCTGATGATCGCGATTGACATCGACCGCGACGCCTGGCCGGTTCTGGAGGAGGGTATTGCCCGCGCCGGTAAAAACATCAATTCCCGCTCCAGCGGGAACGGCCTCTTGCTCCTCTCCGCCGGACAAAAAACCCTGCGCCTCTTGCCGCCCTACATCATCAGCGAAGACGAAATCGATCAAGGCCTGGAAACCCTGCGGAAATTGTTGGAATAGGGACAAATACATTATAACATCCAGAAAATTACTCAAAATACCTCTCACAGAGGCACCAAGGCACAGATAAATGCGCGAAGTTTGTGAAATACGATAATAACTTCGTGCCTCCGTGCCTCCGTGTTAGAAATTGCGGAAGAAGCTATTCAGCGGTATTTCTGTCGTGAATAATGACATTGCGCTTCCACTTGCCGGTGAACAGGTACACGATGATCACCATCAGCACACCGGCGCTTGCGGCGGGCGCGCCAAGGCCGACGCCTTTCAGGCCCCAGCCAAGGGTTATGCCAAGGAAGTAGCAGACAGGTACGCGGAGAAGCGCCGACGAAAGAATGCTGCATATAAGGGTAAAGAGCGTGTGGCCTCCCCCGATTAGAAATCCGTTTATGCAAAAGATAAAGGGGATGATCAGAAAATCAATTGAAAAGGAACGGAGGTAGATAACCCCATCACGTATCATCCCAGGATCGGTTCCAAAGATTCCAAGTATAGCGTCGGGAAAAATCTGGACAAATATGAAAAAAGCAAACGCAAGCGAAGCGGAAAAAATTACCCCGATTCTGCAGGCCGAAACCGCGCGATCGATCCGTCCCGCGCCGAAATTCTGGGCGCTCATCGCGGAAATTGAAACGCTCATGGCGATGATGGGCATGAAGACAAAACTGTTAAACTTTCCCACCGCGCCCACTCCGGCTGATGCGGTAACCCCGCCCACGATGTTAACAATGGCGGTAATAAACATAAATGATATGCTGGTAACGGCGTTCTGGATACAGGTGGGAAGGCCGATCTTAAAGACAAGCCTGAGCTGCTCGCCGTAAAGTTTGAAAGACCGGAGTTTAAAATCAAACTGGAAATTATTTCTTACCATGTAAACGATGCAGAGGCACACGCTTAACGCCTGCGATATTACCGTTGCCAGCGCCGCGCCAAAAGCGGCCCAGCGGAAGATCGCCACAAACAAAAGGTCGAGAACTATGTTGGTAACGCAGGCCGCCGTTACAAAGTACAGGGGCTGCCTGGAATTGCCCATGCCCCGGAGAATGGCGCTGAAGGCATTGTAGCAAAAGATAAAAATTATTCCGGCAAGCGTAACAGCCAGATACCTTTCGCTTTCCGCAAAAGATTCATCCGGGGTTCGGATAAGGCGCAGCACCGACGTTTTGAGAAACATCATAACCGCGGTAATTACAAGGGACAGGATCACCAGAAGGGTGATAAGGGTTGTAATTACTTTTTTGAGGGCATCATGGCGCTTTGCCCCGACATACTGGCCGATTAAAACGGTACCGCCCATGCAAAGGCCAACCACAATCTGCGTTAGGATAAAAGTTACCTGCCCGCCGATGTTCACGCCGGACATGCTTTCCGTACCGCAGAACCACCCGACAATCAGCATGTCCGCCACATTGTACAGGGACTGGATCAGGTTGGACACCAGAAAAGGAATCGCGAAAAGCACCAGTTTGGTAAACACATTCCCGCTGGAAAGATCATTTTCAATACGCGCCATAAACTTCCGTCTGGATTAAAGTTAGTTCGGGGAAGCGATTAGGTCAACAACCCTATTGACTATCACCGCCAAAAACTGGGAATCTATTTAACAGAGAGGTACTTTTATGCAGAATGGCAAAACACAGCGTAATGTGATCATCATCGGCGCGGCCGGACGGGATTTTCACAATTTTAACACCTTCTATCGGGATAATCCCGCTTATAAGATAGTGGCGTTTACCGCCGCCCAGATACCCGATATTGCGGGCCGTAAATACCCCGCGGAGCTGGCGGGCAGCCTGTATCCCGACGGCATCCCCATCTATATGCAGGACGATTTGGAAAAACTGATAAAGGAACTCGACGCCGACGTATGCGTTTTTTCGTACAGCGATGTCCCGTACCCCTTTGTAATGGGCCTGGGGGCAAGGGTTAACGCCGCCGGAGCGTCATTCGCAATGCTGGGGCATAAAAACACCATGATTAAGAGCGTGAAACCTGTCGTAGCTGTGGGCGCGGTTCGTACCGGATGCGGCAAAAGCCAGACTTCGCGCCGGGTCGCCGAAATTTTAATGGCAAAGGGCTTAAAAGTTATCGCCATCCGCCACCCCATGCCCTACGGAGACCTTGTCGCGCAGAAGGTGCAGCGTTTCGCAACGATTGCCGATTTGGAAAAACACAAATGCACCATCGAAGAAATGGAAGAGTACGAGCCCCACATCGTCCGCGGCAATGTTATTTATGCCGGTGTGGATTACGAAGCGATTCTCCGCGCCGCCGAAAACGACCCTGCCGGCTGCGACGTGATCCTGTGGGACGGGGGCAATAACGACTTCCCCTTCTACAAACCCGACCTGATGATCACCGTGGTAGACCCCCACCGCCCCGGCCATGAGCTTGCCTATTACCCCGGCGAAGTAACCCTTCGCATTGCCGATGTGGCGGTGATAAACAAAATTGACTCGGCCGATTTTGAAAACATTCAAGCGGTGCGGGCAAACATACAGCAGGTAAACCCCGGGGCAGTTGTCGTAGATGCCGCTTCCACCCTCAGCGTGGACAAACCCGAAGTGATCCGCGGCAAGCGGGTGTTGGTTATCGAAGACGGCCCGACCCTGACCCACGGCGAAATGAAGATCGGGGCGGGCGTAGTGGCAGCCCGGCGTTTTGGCGCGAAAGAAATCATCGATCCCCGGCAGTATGCGGTGGGCAGGCTGGCGGACACATACCGGATATATCCCAACATCGGCGCACTGCTGCCCGCCATGGGGTACGGCGATCAGCAGATAAAGGATTTGGCCGCCACCATCGAAAAGGCCGACTGCGATTCCGTGGTCATAGCGACGCCCATCGACCTGGGCAGGGTGATCAAGATCAACAAGCCCAACACCCGCGTTGAATATGCGCTGCAGGAAATCGGCCGTCCAAACATGGAAGACGTGCTGGAACCGTTTATCGCCAAAATAAAGAAATAGCAGCGCGATACATTTTTCATCTGACGTATGGCTGGATATTCGCGCCGGATTTTTCTTGACGCGCTTCGTTACTCATTTCCCGTACTTCTGGGCTACCTTGCCATCGGCGCAGCCTTCGGCCTGCTGATGACGGACGCGGGCTATCCCTGGTGGCTGGTCCTGGTGATGAACGCGTGTATGTTTGCCGGCGCGGGGCAGTTTATCGCCGTCGGACTGTTCGCCGCCGGGACTACCCTGTGGGAAGCGGCGCTGGTTCAGCTTGTGGTGAACGCCCGGCACATGGCGTACGGCCTCTCTATGATGAACCGCTTCAAAAATTTGGGCCCGCTGAAATTCTACATCATCTTCGGTTTGACCGACGAAACCTTCGCGCTGCTCTCGTCTCTCCCAGAGGAAAATGACAGCGAAGATCGGGCGCGGTTCATGTTCCTCGTTACCCTGCTGGATCACCTCTACTGGATTGCCGGCGGGCTAGTCGGCGCGGTTGCCGGATCGCTCATACCCTTCAGCACGGAGGGGATCGGCTTCGCCCTTACGGCCCTGTTTATCGTTCTGATGATCGAGCAGATGGGCCGGCACCGCCGGCCGGGCATTTTTATCGTCGCGGCGGCGCTGGCGGTTCTCTGCGTGCTGCTGCTCCCGTCGCGCCTTTCCCTGCTCGCGGCGATGGCGCTTTCCCTTGCCATCGGGTCATGTTTACCGAAGGTAAATTTACCAAAGGTGAATTTACCAAAACGGGGGGGCGCGTGAAAACCGGAGTGGGCGAGGCGTTGATCCTCAGCATTGTCATGGCGGCGGTTATCTTTTTCTGCCGGATATTTCCGTTTCTGTTCTTTCGCGGGGCAAGCGGCGGCGGAAAAAGCCAGGGCGAACGCGGCGCCGCCTTTATTGCCTTTGTGGAAAAAATAGTGCCGCCGGCGGCAATGACCGTGCTGGCTTTCAATTCCCTTGCCGGCCCCATAAAATCCAATCCCCGCGAGATAATTCCCGCGCTGACGGCGGCGGCACTCACCGCCATTGTCCACCTGTGGCGGCGCAATCCCCTGATCAGCATAACCGGCGGAACCGCGTTATTCATGCTGCTGACGAAGGTTTTGCGTTATTAGCCGAGCATTACCGGTGAAACACAGCGGAAGGCATCTCTACATCAAAAGTCTTGAGAATACACGATTTTTCGCCGTTAAAAAACCCTGCATCGGAAAGTGCGTTCTGGAGATTTTCCGCGACATCGCGGGTAACGATGATGTCGCAGAGTTCCCGCGAATGGGACTCCATTGCCTGTCCGTGATCAATGCTTGAGTAGCTGCGCATCTCAAGGTGGTTGAGGGTTGCGCCCCGCGCGCCGCATTCCATCGCTATTTTGCGGAACGATTCAGCTTCATCTTCTTCGCCAATGAAGAACAGTCCGTAGGTATTAACGGTTCTGTCATCCTGGGCGGCTTTATGCCTGTGCGATCCAATCCGCCGCCAGTTGCTCGAACCGTGAACCTCATCCAGCGCGGCAATGACCTGTTCCATGGTTGCCGCATGGGTACGCTTTCCCGTTCTGACCCGCAAATTCACCACCGGCGCGTAGACAAATAATTTATACAAAAATCCCTGGCCGGGTACATCCAGGCGGGCGCGGGGAATAAGTGTTTTTTCAACAATCTCTTCGCCGGAACGCGGAACGATGAACCAGAGAATTTCCTTGTCAACCGGAATGGTTATTCGTAAAAGCCCCAGCTTGTCCCTGAGGCCCACGCCGGTGCCGAAAAAAACAACCGGCACACAGATTCCCAGTTCAAGCATCGCCCGGGCAAGGGAGTCTCCGGAGCCTCGGGGAACAATACAGCTTACAAGGGCGTGTTCTTCATTCATAAGCCTGTCGGCCCTTCCGCAGAGTCTGTCAAGTTTTTCAGTGTCAAAAGACAGCGGCATTCCCCGGCGGTGATCGATATGCTGGGCCATTATGCTGCCCCGCCCGCCCATTCTGAGATCCGCAGCCTCGGTAATGCGGCGCATTATTCCCTTTTCATATACCGATGGAATATAAAACCGGTAAATTAATGCCCGCCTCTCGTCAAGCCGGATTCCCTGCCGCAGCCCGAAAAAGCCATGGTGGTCGGTGAGCGACATTTGTTTTGCGTGCTGGACAAAAACCTCGGGCAGGGCAAGATCCTCAAGGCACTGGTCCACGGCATTGGCGATATTCATGTCCGCAACACAGAGGATGCTGGAAAGTTCATTCTGCATAGCCGTCCCCTATCGCCCGCTTCGATTTAACCTTGTCGATGATCCCCGACACGAGAATCGCGATGATCGGAAAAACGCTTGCCAGCGCCACAATGCCGAAAGCGCCGTCCGCCCGCAGGGAATCGCGCCCCAGCCCCAGACCGGTGGTAATCATAATGGGAACGGCGATGGGTCCGGTGGCGATGCCCGCCACATCCCAGGCTATTGAGGAAAAATCCTCCGGCGCGAAAATCGTCAGGATAAGCGCCAGCGTATAGCAGGGCGCGAGCAGCCAGGTAAGATGGATGCCTCCCGATGGAAGCAGGTTGCTGAACAGCACCCGCCCGAAACCGACGGCCATGCCGCAGCCCACGCCGATTGCCGCTATCAATACCAGCTTTGATCGCCTGAACGTACCCGTGGTCATTTCTTCGACGGCGGCGGCAGTGACGACAAGGGCAGGCTCTGCGAAGATCGCCAGAAATCCCAGGATGAACACGATAAGCAAAATGACCAGATAGGAACCGGTTACGCCAAAATCGTCAAACATCGGGCTTTCAACGGGAACATGAAAATAGGTATTATCCGAAAGATGCTGGGGAATAAATTTTTGCGGAGACGGCCCCTTTTCCCCGGCAATCCATATGTAGGTTTCAGGACCGTCTTCCCCGGGAATCGTGATGAACGAATGCGTATCGACGCCTGTGAGCATCACAATCTTTTCTGCATGAGGCGTAGAAGAATAGCTGTGCTTGAGGGTGCTGCCTGTTTGCGAGCTTAGGGCAGTAATGCCGCCGGTCATTCCCAGATTAAGCGCGAACATTCCAAGCGCGGCAAACACAATTCCCAGTACGGCGACATCGGCGTTGTGTATCCTTTCGCGGGCAAATACAGTTATGGAGATGACCAGCGCCAAGGCGAGTGGCAGCACCGCGTACAGGGCGGCAAGGAAGAAATCCAGCAGCGAATGCAAGCTGAATATCGGCCTGGCTTCGTCGGACAGCATCATGGTGAGAGTCTGGCCGGGGAAAAATTCAAAGAATTCCTCATAGGAAAGATCCCCCGAATGTACTGCCGCTTCCGCCAGCAGCACCAGCTCTCCTGCGCCTCCCGCCACATATACCGCTTTAGCCCGCTGCTGCGGCTCGCCGGAAAAGAATGCCGCCGCATCGCTTGGCTGCGGCACTTTGGGGCCGAGCAGCGCCGCCAGAAAAAGGACGCACGCCACAGGCAGCGCCGAAGCCAGCGTTACCAGACCCAGCCCCGAATTGGTCGAACTTTTTTCTCCGGTTTTCGCCACCCCCAGGCCAAGGGCAAGAATGATCGGCACGGTAACCGCCCCGGTCGCCGCGCCGCCGGCATCCCAGGCAAGGTTTACCAGCGGCCGGAGAATTGGGTTTCGATCAAATATGCAGCTAACGGCAACAATAACCGGAATGATAATAAACACCGGCGGCTTAAACGGCCACCCAAACATGAATCGGAACACGCCCAGTACTACCGAAATCCCCACCCCTGTCGCGATGGCAGCCACAAGCCAATGCGTTCCCCGATTAAGCAGGAGGTACAAAAGCGGCGCATTCCAGGCGGGGATGACGCTGCCCTGCTGCTGCAGCACGGCAATTGCCGGTTCCGCCAGGGTCGCCGCAATGCCGATAACAATGGAAAAAACCGCGACTCCCGCTGCGCCGATCTTGGCCGGCAGCCGCATCCCGCACTGTTCGCCCAGCGGCATGACCCCCAGGAAAAGCCCTTCCAGAAAAAACGACAGGCCCAGAATCGCCGCCCCCACGGAGACCGCGATTGACAGCGCATTTTGGAGCGGAACCTTGAAAACAAGAACTTGAACGGCAGCCAAAAAGACGCTGACCAGCAGTACCGCCCTTAGTTGAGGCTTTATTTTTGACATGGCATAGCTTCCGATGAGCGGAAACATCTGCCTTGGGGTCAGGATAATCTGCGGTTTTTGAAATATTCTATTTCTTTTCCCTGGTTTCCTAGAAAAAGCCAAACTCACCTCTTTATTAAGTATAGCATTTTTTTTATCCCCGGATAAGTGGCAAAATGGTTTTTAGCAAAACTGATTTTGGGGGATTTGAACCTCCTGAATCTCGCCTCCCCGGCTGATTCCCAAAAACCGCACTGCAATCTGCTTCTCCGGCATACATTCGGCAAGGACAAATGTCGCACCCGTCCTGCCACGCGGCCTTCCGATGCTGCCCGGATTGACAAGCGTGACGCCTTCGTCATTTTCGCAACACGGGACATGGGTATGCCCGAAAAGAACGGCATCCGCTTCCTTGTTGCGGGCCGCCGCAATGAGAGAATAATAGCCGCCGTATAGCGAGTGGCGGTGGCCGTGGCACAGAAACAAGC
Organism: Treponema sp.; assembly: GCA_009778545.1. Taxonomy (GTDB): domain Bacteria; phylum Spirochaetota; class Spirochaetia; order Treponematales; family Breznakiellaceae; genus WQXQ01. Next base: position 9,151 of record WRJO01000030.1, read on the forward strand.
GGTGTCCGCCAAACTCAAAAACGGTCGACTCCGGATGCGAGCCGCCGAACCCGGCGCCATGAACCGGCGATGAAAAAGCGTCGTCGTTATTTCCCCGGACAATCTTCCAGTCGCCGGTAAAGCCCGCAGCCTCCGACGCACGGGAAAGATCGCGGATACCGTCGCCCAAAAAAACAGCCGCCCCGATAGTGCCGCTTCCCAAACCCTCTGCCCATCTCAGTACCGTTTCCAGGGCTTTAACATTGCCGTGCGTGTCGGAAAGCACAAGAAGCGTATTATCCTTCATTATATTAACATACATGAAAACTTGACATTTTGATACTAAAATCCTATCTTAATCGTGAAAAACTGCATAGTAAAAGAGGGTATGATGAAAGGTTCTCTAATAGCATTTTTTATCGCCGCAATGGCCCTGGGCGTCTCCTGTAAATCTGTCCCTTTCGCGGAAATAGAAGCATCGCTGCCTGATATGGGCGGCAAACCTGACGGCGTATACCGGGGAAATTACGTTCTTTCGGGATCTCCGGTAAAGGTTATTCTTGACGTCGCTGTTCAGAACGAAAATATTGCAAACATCAAAATAGTTAGGCACTCCTGTTCGCCAATAGGAAAAAAAGCGGAAAAAATAATTTTTGCAATAATGGAAAACCAAAGCCTCGGGGTAGATTCGGTAAGCGGCGCGACGGGAAGCAGCAAGGCTATTCTGAAAGCTGTGGAGAACGCCTTGCGATAGCCCCGGCCCCTAACTTGACTCCGCCTCCGCCTCCGTGACACACTTATTGCATGGAATTAACGGACCTGAAGGAAACCGCAGAATTAGCCCGCCTTAACCTGGGCGACAATGAACTGAAAACGATTTTTCCCGCATTTGAGGAAATGGCCTCGTTTTTTGCCGTCATGCAGGACGCGGACGCGGATAACGCGCTTCCCGCCGCTGCAGGCATAACCGGCGGCATGGCCGCCTCGTCAAAGCCCGCCGGCGCGGGCTACCTCCGCCTGGACGCGGCCGACGGCGAAGAAGACGGCAGCGAATCCCTTTTATCGCAGGCCCCGGAGCGCGACGGCCGCTTCGTGGTTATCCCCAACGTTTTATAAGGACCGGAATGTCAATGAATATGCAATACGCCAAAGAATGGGAAGCGAAGATCAACGCTTTTATTGAACTTGATCTCGAAAGGACCTCTCACAAAGGCACAGAGGCACAGAGTAAAATACAGGATTCAGAAAACACGTCCGAAACTCCGTGCCTTTGTGCCTCCGTGGGTGAAATTGGAGAAAATCTGCCCTTCGCGGTAAGCGACAATATTGCAGCCAGGGGCATGTCCTTTACCTGCGGCTCAAAAATGCTGGAGCGGCTGCGTTCGCCCTACAGCGCCACGGCGGTGCAAAAACTCGAAGCTGCGGGCAGCACGGTTATCGGCAAAACCAACCTTGACGAATTCGGCATGGGCTATTCAACGGGCAACTCCGCCCTGAAAAAAACCGGCAACCCCTGGGATCCCGCGCGCGTGCCGGGCGGCTCATCCGGCGGCTCGGCGGCGGCGGTGGCTGCGGGGATAGTGCCCTTCGCGCTGGGCGCCGACTCAGGCGGCTCGGTGCGCCTTCCTGCGGCCTTTTGCGGCGTTGCGGGACTCAAGCCGACCTACGGCGCGGTTTCACGCTACGGCCTGGCGGCCTATGCTTCAAGCATGGAGACGATCGGCGTGCTTGCCGATACTATTGCCCGCTGCCGGTCGGTTTTCGCGTTTATCAGAGGGCGGGACATCCTCGACCAGACAAGCCGCGACGCGCCTGAGGCCGCGCCGCCACTGCAAGCGCCCGTCGGCGGCAGCACAGCGAAAAGCGCAAAAAAAATTGGCGTTTTGAGCGCCGAATCTGTCGTACAAGCGCTGGAGGAAGCGTCAAAAAGCAGCGGAAACAAAGAACTTGAAGCCGCTGCCCGCGCCTGCACAGCCGAAGACGAAGTCCGGCGGGCTTTCGGCCTAGCCAGGGAACGGCTTTCCGCGCTGGGGCACACGCTCGTTGACATTGCCGTTCCCGGCCTGCAATACGCCGTACCGGCCTTTTACGCCATCGCGGCGGCGGAGGCAAGCTCCAACCTGACCCGCTTCGACGGCATCCGCTTTGGGGCGCAGCCCGCCGGGGCGGAAAATCCCGACGAGCTTGTCGAAAACGCCCGCGCGGCGGGCTTCGGGCCGGAAGTACAACTGCAGGTGTTACTGGGAACTTTGGTGCTGCGTTCCGGCTTTCAGGAACGGTTCTTCCTTCCGGCGCACAGGATACGCGCCCGCCTTACGGCGGCTTTTGAAGCCCTGCTCGGCGACGGCGATTACCAACAGCAGGCGCAGTTGGACGCAATCCTCATGCCGGTGTTCCCCACGCGGGCATTCGGCAGCGCCAACGCCCCCTCCCCCTTCGCCCAAAAAGCCGCAAGCCTCTACACCTGCTGCGCGAACCTTGCCGGCCTGCCGGCGCTTTCCTTTCCGGTTTCTGCGGAAGATGGCCTACCGGTCGGCGTGCAATTGATGGGGCGCGCCTGGGCAGAAGGAACGTTACTCGACATTGCCGAAGATTACGAGCGGCAACACCCCTTCCCCCATCCCGAAGGATTTAAGGCATTCTGGAATTAACGGAGAGATTAATAATGTACCAAACGTTTATCGGACTTGAAGTTCACATCCACCTTCTGACCAAAACCAAAGGATTCTGCGGCTGCCGCTCGGCATTCGGCGACGAACCTAACGCCAATGTCTGCCCGGGCTGCTTTGCCTATCCCGGAACGCTGCCCGCCGTCAATATCGAAGCGCTTCGCATGGGCTGCATGGTCGCCCGTGCCCTGAATTGCACCATCCCCGAAAAAACATGGTTCGACCGCAAACAATATTTTTATCCCGACATATCCAAAAACTACCAGATCTCCCAAATGGGATCCCCGCTGGGGCGGAACGGCTATATCGATATCGAAGGAACGATCGCCGGCAAAGAAATAAAAAAACGGGTGCGGATAAAGCAGTGCCACCTTGAAGAAGACGCGGGCAAGATGATCCACACCGGCACCGTGTCCCTGCTGGACTACAACCGCGCCGGAGTATCGCTTTTGGAAATCGTCACCGAGCCCGATTTGGAAACCGGCGAAGAAGCGGAACTCTACATCCAGCAACTGCGCCGCCTGGTGCGCTACCTGGGCGTGTGCGACGGCAACATGGAAGAGGGAAGCCTCCGCGCCGACGCAAACGTGTCGATTAACCTCCCAGGCAAGGGCCTGGGCCAAAGGGTCGAAATCAAAAACCTCAATTCATCGCGCTTTGTCAAACTCGGCCTCAACTACGAAATTGCCCGGCACGGAGAGATGATGGACGCGGGAAAACCCATCGTGCAGGAAACACGTTTGTGGAACGAGAACCGCGACGAAACCCTGCCCATGCGGAAAAAAGAAAATGCCGACGATTACCGCTACTTCCCCGATCCCGATCTGCCGGTCTTTGTCCCCGATGCCGCCTTTCTTAAAACGGTAGACGACGCGATGCCGGAACTTCCCCTGCCCCGCACCAAACGCATCGCCGCCGAATACGGCCTGAACGCAGAACAGGCCGGCCTTATCTGCGAGGAAAAAGCCCTGGCCGATTACTTCGAAGCCGCCGTCTCTGAAGTTACAGCTAACGGAGCGAAACTTTCAAAAACGGAAGCCGCCGCTCGCACCGCAAACTGGCTCTTGCAGGACATTAAGCACATCATGGGCAAGCAGGGAATCGCGGAGAGCGAAATCGGCGGTTTCCGCCTCAGCCCGCGGCGGCTTGCAGGGATCGTTACAATGGCCGCCGATGGCAAGATTAACGGCAAAATCGCCAGGCAGGCACTTGAGGCGGTAATAGCGGAAGACAGGGACCCCGAAGACATCGTTAAAGAAAAGGGATGGGGGCTTATTTCCGACCCGGCGCAGATTGCCGAAGCGCTGCGCGCGGTGGCGCAGAAGGAAGCGGCTGCGGTCGCCGAAGCGCAAACCGCAGAAGGCAAACGCCGCTCGACGCTCAGCGCCTTCCTTGTCGGCAAAGTCCTTGCAGCGACCGGCGGCAGGGCCGATCCCGCAATCGTTAAAGAGCAGGTTGAAGCGCTGTTGGGCTAGATCGAGTCTGTCCGCAAAGTAATCGACTTTGTGGACAGACACTAGTTCCCCGGCTCCAGCAATTTCCCCAGGCCCTCGCCTTCCAGCAAAGCCTGAATCTTCGGCAGCGCGCCTCGCACCCGGAGGGTCCTTCCTTCCCAGGCGGTGTCGTTTATCGCCTGGCTCAAATGCTTGATCGCCACCGGGGCAAAATCGGTGAGCCGTTCCATGTCCAGAATTATCTTGACGGGTTTTGGCGCCGCCTTGCTGCCCTCCGGAACTTCGTTCTCCTTGGCAGCGGGAATGCATTTTTTTTCTTCCCTGATTGCGAACAGCTCCTTCGACACCATCGGGATGTGCTCAAGCTCCATCTGCCCGTTCATCATCAGGCGGATCGCATCGGGATCGTCCCTGCGTATAACGACAAATTTTTCTTCCTGCACCATGAGGTTGAGGAAGCCGGTCATTTCAAACACTTCACGGACGGGATCGGTCATGTTTTTTATGGTCAGTTTGCGGCCCTCCGCCTTCAACGCTTTTTTGGCAACAAGGAGAACCCGCAGGCCCATACTGGAAATGTAATCCAGGTCGGCAAAATCAAGAACCAGCTCCGTTATATCTTCCCCCCACTGCTTGATTTTCCGCTCAAGCACGGGGGCACTTGCCGTATCGAGACGCCCCGAAAGGGTCAGCACTGCCGTAGACATGTCTACTTTCACCTGCTCTATGGTCATTGTCCCTCCTTCTGCCATGATTTGGTAAATTCCAGGCGGTTTATTCCATTTTCACGGCTGTATTGTATTGTATCCATAGTTTTCCTGACAATCAATAAGCCAAGTCCGCCCACCTCGCGCTCCTCCAGCGACAGGGTAACGTCGGGGCTTTCGTGTTCCAGCGGGTTAAAGGGACGGCCAAAATCGGAAATGACGACGGTTACTGCCGTTCCCCCCGATACCTGCCGGAAACGGCAGTCAACGATCACCGCCCCCTCGCCCTCATGATTCTGATAGGCATAGTTAGCGATGTTGACAAAAACTTCTTCGCAGGCAAGCTCTATCTGGCCCATCGTCTTTTTGGGGCAGCCGGCGGCATCAAGCTCCCCGTCAATAAAGGCCCTCATCGCTTCAAGGTCGGCAAGGTCCGCCCTCAGCGCCACAGAATTCGACCGATCGGTATCCTCATGCCCGAAAATGCGGATGGCAAGCATGGTGATGTCGTCGGACTGCTCGGCGCCGCAGGTAAAGGCGGCAATGTCGGCGCGAAGGCAGGGGAGCATTTCCCGGAACGGCAGACCGGCATTGGCGGCGAGGAATGCCTTCATCCGCTCTTTGCCGTAAAACCGGTGTTCAGTGTCAGCCGCCTCGACAATGCCGTCGGTGTAGAGGAACAGCAAATCCCCTACTTCAAGCCGCATCTCGCGGCTGTGATAGCGGGTGTCGTCCATTCCCGCCAGCACCAGATCGGGCGGCGAAACGATAAACTCAAGGCAGTTATCCCGAATCAAAAGCGGCGGGTTATGGCCGGCGTTGATATAGACCAGGCGGCCGGTGGGAATCTCCAGTATGCAGAGCCAGGCGGTAACGAACATATCCATGATGTTGTTGTCGCAAAGCTGGTGGTTGATGATCTCCAGCGCCAGTGCCGGATCCTCGCCGCTTTGCAGGCGGTTTTTGATGACGGTTTTTGCTATCGCCATGAACAGCGACGCCGGTATTCCCTTTCCGGAAACATCGGCGACTATCACGGCAAAGTGATCGTTGTCAATAAAAAAGAAATCGTAAAAATCGCCGCCGACTATCTTTGCCGGATGTACTTCCGCATAGAGATCGAATTCGTTTCTGCGGCCCCTGAACGGAGGAAATTCTTTGGGCAGCATGCTCATCTGAATCTGCATGGCGATGTCAATTTCCGTATCTATGCGCTGCCGCTCGGCAGTAGCCCTGGCAATTTCTTCGATATGCCTTCGAAGCTGCGCGGTCATCATGTTGAACGATGATGCAAGCTGTTCAAGCTCGTCGCCCGTTTTGACGGTCACCTCGCGTTCCAGGTTGCCGCCCGCAACCTCGTATACCCCTTCGTTCAGCGCAAGTATCGGACCGGTAATGGCACGGGTAAAGCGAACCGAATAAATGCCGATGCCCAGCAAAGCCGCAACCATGATGAGGGCGACGAGTCCCGCCAATAGGAATATGGACCTGTTCATGTCGGCAATGGTGCTTTCGGTCATCCTCCATATCTGATTCTCAATGAGAAAAGCAGAAGCGGCTACTTCGTGGACAGAGACGGCAATGCCAAGGCTCCATCCCAGCGTTTGAATGGGGGCATAGGCGACATACACGGGAAGGCCGTCCATCTCAAGCTCGGTCATGCCGGATGCGCCAAGGGTCATGCTCATGCCCAGGCTGCAAATACGGCGGTTGGGACTCTCAAGAAAATTTACTCCCCTGACGCCTTCCCCCTCCCCTTCTGTCTCTATTTCGGCGCCTTCCGATGAATAGATCATTATCCCGGCGCGGTTCAGAATAAACAGTTGGCCGCTTTTTACCACGCCGGCGGAATCAATCATCTGCGCGAAATCCGACAGCAGCACGGTGCTTCGGGCTACGCCTTTAAGGATGCGGCCTCCGCCGGATTCGTCATAATAGGGAACCGAACACGAAATTGCCGCGCCCCTGCCCCGGTGATCCTCATACACATCCGCCCAGTACAGGCCATCCGCAACCGCCCTCCTGTACCCGATAAACTGCCGGCGATCATAATCTGCGAAGGGCCAGGGATAGGTATCCATCGTTATCACATAGCCGGCTTCGCCGCCGAGGGCGCTGGTGGTCATGCCGCGGTCCACCACCGTTATCTGCCTGAGCATATCGCCGATATTTCCGGCCAGTTCCACCTCGGCGCGTATGGCAGAAAAATCAACGCCGGGCACAATGTACAGATACGGTTCGGGCGGGGGAATGTCTCCCGCCATTATGCGGGGCAATGTCTTGGGCCTCCAGCTTTGCCTGGCGGAATAGATGGCGCCGGCAATGTCGGCGGTCATTTTGGTATGATTTTCGATTTTGCTCAGCCGCTCGTCCAGAATGAGCGCGATGTTCTGGGCAATGCGGTCAACCTTTTCGGTCAGCTGCACCTCCAGCGCATAAGCGCTTATGTCGGCGGCGTTATCGCCCAGCACATTGGAATTGGCAAGCACCGTGTTCCTGATTCCCGCAACAGAAAGAAAAAACACCGTACCAAGAACCAGGATCAGCGCAAGAGACGCGCTGAGGGTCTGGATCAGAAGGCGGGTCTGTATTTTCATTGCAATTCCGCCGCAGATGCCGGGGGGATACGGAAGTATTTGCCCTCCGCCGCTTTAAGCTTGTCCATCCATTCGTAGTGGTCAAAAAGCCCGCTTCCGTCGCCCCAGTCAGGAACCATCACCGAAAGGTTGGCGATGTTAACGGTATTGCCCAGATCCTCTGTCCTTACCAACTGCGGGTCAAACGAAAAAGTGTCGCTTAACGTCTCTCCGGCAAGGAGTGCGGCGATCATCCGCATATTTACCGTGCCCGCCAGCCTGAGATCGACGGTAACGCTTGCAATCCATATTTCCCGGTGGCGGTGCATCAGCCGGATGTCCTCGTTGGAAATGCCCACGCTGACCAGCTTAATGTCGTGCCTTCCCGCCGCAGCAAGCGCCTCGGCGCAGCCGCCGGCAAATTCGTCCCAGGGAACCCACAGGGCATCTACCGACCAGCGGGGAAACCGGGGCAAAATCGCCGCGATGGCGTCCCATGCCGCAGCCTGGGGATTTTCGAGGCCGTCCAGCATGACCACTCCCGCTTCCTCGATCCTGCCTTCATTCACCATCTGGGCGAACTCCCAGGCGCGGCGATCAAGAAACGTTATTCCCGGCGCACAGCCTACGCGGATAACCCTTGCCGGACGCCTGTCCCCGCCAAGGCTGGACGAAATCAGCGCCTCCAGACTCAGGCGGGCAAGGCCATAATCGTCCTGAAACGTGGTAACAAGGCCGCCGATCGATCTGCCGTCCCGGTACGGCAGCGCTTCAAAGGTCACGATTCGGATACCTCTATCGGCCATGGGCCTGAGAATGTCGTAGGAAAAGCCAACATCGCCGTATGCGAAAATTACCCCGTCGTAATCTGCCCCTGCGATGCCTGCGGCGATCTCCCTGCACCGGGCCTCGTCCCCGCCGGAAACAAAAGCGTCCACGGTAAACCCCATCGACCTGCCCTCGGTGACACAACCCTCGATGAACTGGCGGGCATTATCCCCCGCTTTCTGGTTGACCAGCACGGCGATTTTGACGACATCGTCGGCCATGGCCTCGGGCATAAAATTTTGAAGCAGCACCCGCGCCGGCGGCCCCTTCCTCTCCGTAGCGGCGGACACCGAATCCGTCCCGGCCTCCGGCTTCGCACAGCTTCCGAATGAAACTGGAAAAAGCGAAAAAAAAGCCAAAAATACCGCAACGGCAAGGAAATATCTTTTCCCCATATGGATAATGGTAATGCTATTTAGGCCCATAGGCAATGTATTTATTGCCAATTGCGGCCTAAACCGCGATAATTGACACATGAAAGTCAACTCCGTCTTAATCGCCGGGGCGGGGGCAATCGGCCTGTCAGTTGCCGAGACTCTGTACCGCTACGATCCCGGCTGCGTCTCGATTCTGGCAAAGGGCGAGCGGCTGGAGCGGTACCGGAACAGGGGCCTGCGGGTAAACGGCGAAAGGCTCGGCTTCCGCTTCACCCAGGGGGAAACAGCCGACCTGATCATCGTCGCCTGCAAATTCCACCATCTCGACCAGGTAATCGAAGACCTGCGCCCGTCGGTAGGAAAAGACACGATCATCCTTTCGCTGCTCAACGGCATTTCCAGCGAGGACATAATAGGGGCAAAGCTGGGAAGGGAGCGGCTGCCCCTTGCCATGGTCATCGGCGTCGACGCTTTCCACGATGGCGAAGAAACCACCTACACCCTCAAGGGCGTTATCCATTTTGGAGACGCCGGGGGCAATAACGGCGAACGCGAAGAATCAATCGCCGAATTTTTTACCCGCGCCGGAGTCGCCCACAAACTTGAAGCAAACATGAAGCGCGCCCTCTGGTTTAAGTTCATGGTCAACATCGGGATGAATCCTATTACCGCCATTCTCAGACTCCCCTACAGGGCGATCCAGAACAGGGGCGGCCCCGGCGAAATCCCCGAAGCCCATCTCCTTTTTGTAAACGCCATGCGGGAAGTAATTGCCGTTGCCAACGCCGAAGGAATCGACCTGAACGAAGGCGACATTGAAAATTTCCACAAAACGCTTAACGCCCTTAACGGCGAAGGCTATACTTCGATGTGCCAGGACGTACTCGCCGGCCGCAAAACAGAGCTTGAGATGTTCAGCTTCGCCCTGATGGAACTGGCGCAAAAGCACGGCATTCCCGTGCCGTTAAACGAAACGCTGCATCTGCAATTACGGACCATTGAAGCGGCGATGGCGGGGAAAACTCGGCTCGCACAATGCTGCGAAAAACCCTGGCGGGGTGGGCACGCGGGGGCATTTGCGGATAATGCGGGTTGAGTTTTGCCTTCAATAAAACTGTAACGTTTATTATTCCCTGTTCTTTGGTATTTGCTTTTTAGTGCGCGGTGTTGTTGCCTTTTTCTTTGTGTTTTCTTTTGTAATGGTGTGCCGAAATTTCATAACAGCGAAATTTATCTCAAAAGTAGTCTCTGTTTCCGAAATCGGCAGATCGGAGGCTATCAATTCAGAGAAAATATCTCCGCTTCTTTGCATGAGGGATTGTTGCTGCGGCTTTTCTTTAGCGTCTGCCAGCATTGCAATAGAGCGGGACAATTCACGCAATTTCGCAAAAGCCTCGATAATGGCAATCGTCGCTGCCGTTGCTTTGGGGCTTTTTAGTATGTGTTGCTTCCTGTCCTTACGGACAGGCGCATATACAGCCCTTTTTCGGTAAAAGCCTTGGGTTGCACCGTGGAATGTTTTAGATTTTTGAACCGATCAAAATTTTTGATCGGTTCGTCCTTGCCAACTTCGACAATATATCCCGCAGGAAACTTATCAGGATTATTCTTAATGGCCTGATTTACTTCTCTGGTTTCCACGCCGTAAATTCGTGCCACATCACTGTCAATAATGACATTCTGCCCCTTGATGTTTACAATGGCCTTTTCTATGCCCGAAAAATCTATCGCCGCTATCTGCTTTTTCATGGTTTCCTCTCTATATAGAACATATCATAATAAGGGATACAAGGGAATTGCGAACCTCTTCTTTTTAATACCTACCTGGAGCAAAACCGAACGCCTGATACCGAAAAACTCGGCTCGCACAATGCTGCGAAAAACCCTGGCGGGGTGGGCACGCGGGGGCAGCAAAAATCTGGGGGATGCCTAAGAACAAGCACTGCGTCAAGCAGTGTTCATAAAGAAGAGTTAGCATGGCAAGAGCCCCAAAAGAACCACTGTTACAATAAAGGCGGGCTTGCATAAGCAAGCCCTGTGGGCGACCGCCTGCGGAGCCCCCTGACCACTGAATTCATCTAGTTGCGAGTGTCTATCTATATATCATCTTATTCAATGGTCAGGCTTTTCTTGTACTCCATGGTATTAGAATTTGCTGCGTGGTCTCCTCCGGCGAGGAGTCCCAGAAATTTTTTGCTGCCCCCGCGTGCCCACCCCGCCAGGGAATTTGCGGATAATGCGGGTCGAGTTTTGCCTTATGGGCTACGCCGAGTGCCTGACACCATAGGCTTAACCCATGCGATGTTTGCGCTTTCTTAATATTACTCTTTTTTTCAAGATGCTCTTTTTTTCACCTTGTGAACCAAGCTTACATATGATTTGTAACAAAGTTTTATTAAAAACACAATAAAAACTGATACTACATTAGCTATTAAAGTCCACTCGATTATACTTGCAGAGAAATTAAGGTTACTATTTGTTATGTATATCCTATAGAAGTTGTCTATTATAATAAATAATATTTGCGATAAAATTATTTGAAATACATTTTGCAAAATAAAAATTGAAATTATTGAACCAATAGAAAACGGCACGAAAAAAATAATAAAAAATGTAATAAAAAATAAAGAAATAACCGATATATCTATATTGATATTTGATAAATTATACAAACCCTCCTTCACACAATAAATCATTTGTATACAAATTATTGCAACAGTATTTGTAGCAATTTGTTTTTTTGTATTCATATCTTTTACGCTCTTGTAAATCCTGTATCATCTGCTGCTGTTTTACTTGAACTTCGTCGGAATATAATGGGCGATGTCGAAAAACTCAACACCCACATTGATTTAAGGTTCAACGAAGCGTTAAAAAATCCAAAGGCATAATTAATACGTTAACCTTCCGCATGGGCAACAGTCAATTCTTTGCGAAGGATGGAAGCAATAATTTCAGAAGGCGTTTGCCTTGAGGCTATTGCTTTTGCGTTCAGAATTTTTGCAGTGCTTTCATCCAGGCAAACAACCTGCGTACTTTTACGTGAAAAGAAACCTGTTCCTGTATGACCGAGTGTTGGAACAGTGTTGGTAAGGCGTTCATCAAGGGCATCATATTCTTCATCAGTCATATCACGCATAATCACTCCTCCTCCATTGTTCTCCGCTTTTTAATAAAATACAAAAAAAAACTTGAAATGTCAAACTCTAAATCATGCTGAAATACTTAAATGACCTATATCCCGCCTGCAGCGAAAAAAATCGGTATTTATCGCATTTTTCTTAAAATAATGGGTGTTTTCTCAAAAAAAAGTTCGTATATTTTATTTGAGGATATAGAAAAAAGTGTGATTCAACATGCGATTTTCATCCGCAATGCCCGGTTGGGCAAAAATATTTTTTTTGGAGGTTTGATATGAGAAGGATTCCAGGTTTTGTATGTTTGGTCGTGCTTCTGTCGATACTTGTATCGGCTTGCGGCACTTCTGGCGGGGCGAAAACGCCTATGGAGGCCGGCTTCTATACCGCTACGGTAAGAGGAATGCACGGCCCGCTTTCGGTGCAGGTTGAATTGGCTGCCAATGCCATTACTGGCGTAAAGGTAACAGACCATGCGGAGACTCCGGGCTTAAGCGAATGGGCGGTGGAACTGGTTCCCCAGCGGATTGTCAAAAACCAGTCCCTGGCGGTAGATGTGGTAACCGGCGTTACAATAACAAGCCGGGCGATTTTAAGCGGCGTGGAGGATTGCCTCAAGCTGGCCGGAGCGAATATCGCCGAATATAATAAGCCGGTGCGGGCAGCCAAAGCCCCGAACCAAACCCTGGCCGCAGATGTCGTTATTGTTGGCGGCGGCGGCGCAGGCCTCGCGGCGGCGAACGCGGCAGCCGAAAAGGGCGTGTCGGTTATCCTCATCGAAAAAACCGGGTTTTTGGGCGGCAATTCTATAGTTGCAGGCGGCATCTACAATGTTGCCAATTCCAGGCAGCAGGATACATTCAGGGGAGGCCCGGGCGAGGAAAAGCTCGTTAACGACGCGCTGGCGGAAGCGCCCGCAAACGCCGAGCATAAGGCGCTGCAGGACACAGTCCGTGCCGAATTTGAAGCATCCAAAAGATCCGGCAGGTCCCTGTACGACAGCCCCTCGTGGCACGCCCTCCAGACCTGGAACGGCGGAGACAAGGTTGGCGATCTTTCCATCATTTATCATATGACATCCAATGCCCTGCCCGCGCTGGAATGGCTGCAAAGCCTGGGCATGGAATTTCAGGGCCATTGCATTCAGGGCGCAGGCTCCCTGTATCCCCGGACGGTGTCTGCAGTGCTCCCCAACGGAATTGGCTATATGAAGGCCTTCCAGGACGGCCTGGCAAACAGGCAGAACTATTCCCTGTTAATGGAAACAAAAGCCACAGGTTTGATCACCCAGGGCGGCAGGGTTGTGGGCGTCAATGCCGAGGGAAAAACCGGCAATAAGATAACGCTCAAGGCCAACAAGGGCGTCATCCTTGCTACCGGCGGCTTTGCCGGCAATGTCCAGCTCAGGCAGGAATATTGCGAAGGCGAGAAATGGCCCGATCTTGGGCGGAGGCTGAATACGTCGAACATGCCGGGGGTAACGGGCGACGGGATTTTCTTCGCGCGGGATGCCGGTGCCAAACTGGTTAATATGGAACAGATTCAGCTGCTGCAGATGTGCAACCCTCAGACCGGCGCCACCGGCGACCTTGCTTCGGGAGGCAAAGGGGTGCAGGGGTACTTCTTTATCAACAAA
>WRJO01000031.1 GCA_009778545.1 Treponema sp.
TCTTCTTCATTCTACTTTAGGAGTTGGAATTTTTCAATCATTTATTTTGGACACTAGTGAGTGAAAATATATATAAATTGTATTGATAGTTTTGTGTGTGGGTTGTAATATATTATAAAGAAGGATTATTTTAAATCTCGTGACTGAAACACAATACGAAAAATTTTGATGAGAGGATATTGATGCCCAACATGCCCCGTAAAACCTGCAAATTCAAAGCCGAAATCAAGAAAGTTCCCGATATTGACGGGGCGTATGTCGAATTCCCCTATGATCTAAAAAAAGAGTTCGGGAAGGGCCGGATAAAAGTACACGCGCAATTTGACGGCGAACCGTACGATGGGAGCATTGTTAATATGGGGCATAAACATGAAGACGGCTCAATATGCTATATCATTGGAATCCGTAAGGATATACGGCAGAAAATAAACAAACAGGCCGGCGATAAGATTGAAGTAACTGTTATTCCGCGCGATTAAAAATTTCAATTATAGACTACAAAAAAATATAATATTTTCCATTTCACGATTTTGTGATTGTCATAAACTTTCCTATATTGATAGTACATCCAAGTACAGGAGGCGTTTATGATTTCATTTATCCTGGGGATTGCGGCCCTGGTTTTGGGCTACTTTATTTACGGAAAAATTGCTGAAAAGGTCTTCTCCATCAACCCTGATGCCCCAACTCCGGCGATACGGCTTAGTGACGGGGTGGATTATGTTGCGATGCCTGTGTGGAAAACGACGCTTATACAGCTCTTGAACATCGCCGGAACCGGCCCGATTTTCGGCGCTATCGCAGGCGCACTGTTCGGGCCTGCGGCTTTTGCCTGGATTGTTTTCGGCTGTATCTTTGCCGGTGCGGTTCATGATTACATGGTTGGCATGCTCTCAATACGGAACGACGGCACGAATATTTCGGAAATTGTCGGCAAGTACCTGGGTAAAGGCCCGCGCTATATCATGCGGGTGTTCTCCGTTGTCTTGCTCATTTTCGTGGGCGTTGTGTTTGTTACTACCCCCGCACAGGTTTTACGGACCATGTTCGCCCCGGACAGCACTAATTTTTACTACATAACAATCGCCGTCATAATAGGGTATTACATTTTGGCGACCATGCTGCCCATCGACAAGCTGATAGGCAGGATATATCCCATATTCGGCGCGTGCCTTATTATCATGGCGATTGGGATAACGCTAATGATGTTTATCACTGGTGAAATCAGGAATATTCCTGAATTTGCCTTTACCAACATGCGTCCCGATAAGGGCACAAATATAATGGCGCATCTTTTCCCCTTCCTCTTCATCACTATCGCATGTGGCGCGATTTCGGGTTTTCACGCGACACAGTCACCGCTCATGGCACGCTGCGTAAGAAACGAAAAAGAAGGCCGGATGGTGTTCTATGGAGCGATGATCCTCGAAGGCATTATCGCGATGATCTGGGCTGCTGTTACCATGGCCCATTTCAACCACGTCGGTGTTGATACTGCAATTGCTGCACCGGTGATTGTTACCAAGTCTTCGGTCGATTACATGGGGTGGATTGGCGGCATACTGGCGGTGTTCGGCGTAGTTGCCTGTCCCATCACTTCGGGTGATACCGCTTTCCGCAGCGCCCGGCTGACTATTGCCGATGCCATTAAGTTTGACCAGAAACCCATCAAAAACCGGCTGCTGGTGGCCATTCCCCTATTTGCGATCGGCGTTTTATTGGTGCTATTTTCCCTTTCAAGCCCCAAGAACTTCAGCATCATCTGGCGGTATTTTTCCTGGTCGAATCAGACACTGGCGACCATCGGTTTGTGGGCGGCCAGCGCCTATCTTGCCAAAACCGGCAAGCTGTACTGGTTTACCCTGCTTCCCGCAGCTTTTATGACAGTAGTGGTAACATCCTACTTCTTCACCGCAGGGGAATGTTTGGGTCCCTTTATGACGAAGATCACCGGCAACGCCAACACAACCTATACCGTAGGCATTATCATAGGCTTGCTTTTATCGGTAGTGTTGTCAGTCCTGTTTGTCAACTTCATTGGCATTAAGCAGAAGGGTAGTATCCAGGAATAAAATACCCGAAGGCCGCCAGTGACGGCGCCTCACCGGTAATCAATTATTTCCTGTTCAACGCCCCAGCCTGTTTCTTCGATGCGATGCAAAAGATCGGCAAGGCCGGGGATGGATTTTGTTTTTTCGGTGATTTTTCCAATCTGACGAAGCATGGTTTTGTCGAGGGATCGCGCCCAGGCCTTGTATTGGTCAAAGGTAGCGGCGTCCATCCGCAGCGGGGCTACCGGCTTTCCTGCCAGTTCGCTGATGTGCTGCAGAATGAGAATGCCGTCGGGGTCGAGGTCGCCGGCGTGGAAAAAAGAAAAGCCCGATGCGGCAAGCGCTTTTATGACGGCGGTGGCGGCACGGTTGGAATAGCCGCCCGCATAGAAAAATGAATCAAAACGGGCGGCGGCGGCGCTTGTGTTAAGTGTGTCCGGCTTACCCAGCGCGTAAAATGTTTCCTTGTTTTCAATGGTCAGTACGGTTCCGCCGTTCCCCGATAACGGCCTGATTGCGGCGATTTCTTCCGCAGTCTCAAGGGGAAGGCCCAGTATGTGCCCCCCTTCGTTTACCAGCGGCGTTTTTTCGTTCTTAAACTCGATAATGATTTTTCCGGCGATCATGGTTTCGGGGTAAGATCGTTCGGGGAACGAAATGTCCGGCAGAGGAACGGCTTTTTGCGCGCGGGATACCAGCGGCCCCAGGAGGGACAGAAGGTTTTCCAGGCGTTTGGAATCGCGGTACAGCAAGATCGACAGCGCCCGCGTCGTGAGTTTTTCCGCCTGCTCTTGTCCCAAGCGGAATTCCAAAAAGCGGACAAACTCCTCCATTGTGCGATGATCGATTCCCTGCCCAATCTCGCGGGGGCCAAAGTGATTCGAAAAATATTCCAGCAGTGCGGCTGCCTGTTCCGCCTGGGCCGGTATCTGTGCGGGCGCATTTTCACGTATTGCCTGAACCTTTGCGCTAAGCGTCGCCCGTATTTTTTCCGCTTCGGTTTTGGGGTAGGGCTTGCCCGATTCTTCAAAAATTTTTTCGCTGTTTTCGCAGGTCAGCGTTTTAAGCCGTTCGCCCTTGCCCCGCTTTTCCCAGTTAAGTTTGATAATCCCCCTGCGCTCCAGAGATTCCGCAGCTTCAAGGTACGAAACTTTTTCATCGGGATGGGCGTTGTCAAAATCCGGAAAAAATGTCGAGGTGCGAAGACGCAGGGTTCGGCGGTCCTGGCCGGTTTCGCTTTCGGATGCATAATAGCGGCTCTCAAAAGCGCCGATGATCTTCTTTTCCCAGTTCATGTAACCTCGGCATCTATGCCTATTTCAATGTCGCTCAGGTCGGTAGTGTCGATGTGGCAATCCCGCACTTTTACCGCGTTGCCGAAGCGGCTTATTATGTTGATCCTGTCCATGTAAGGGGCGATTGCATCGATTTTTTCGGGCGGGACTGATGTGATGATCTGCAGGTTGAGGTCCTGATAAAAGGCGAGTATCTTGCCAATGCGCTCGTCGTCCATGCGGTTAAAGGCTTCGTCAAAAATTACCATGCGCACGGTGTTTTCGGGGCGGGCCTTGTAAAAACGGTAGAAACTTGCCGCAATGGCGACATAGTAAGGTGTCTGGGATTCGCCGCCGGATTTTTCCTTGAGTACCCGCGACAGGGAAAGGATGATCGGATTGCCGTTGTCGTCGAGATTGTCGGTTTCCGTGATCCGTATGTCGTAGTGAAAGTAGGTGCGGTAGTCGCAGATGTCCCGCAGTTCTTTAGACTCCAGCGGGGAGTTGAGTATGCGGTTGAAAAGTTCCTCCGCCGCTTTGCGGTCTTCCGGTTCGGCAAGCTGCGAAAACAGGCTGTCGTCGCTGGGCGGTATTTTTGCCGTCTGCCGTATGACTGCGATCTGCCCCTTGCGTTCGCCAAGTTCTTCAAGATGAAATTTGTACTTGTCGCGGCCAAAATGAAGCGCGTCGAGAATGTCATTGATTCCCTTAAAACTTTCCCTGGCTTCTTCGATATGCTCGTTAAGGCGGGAAATAAAATGATCCTTGAATTCTTTTTCCGCATCCCGGTATGCCTTGGCGATTTTTTCCCGGTACGCGGGCAGTTCCGATGTTTCCAGGCGTTTCAGCAAAGTATCCGCTTCGGTGTTTTCCGACGGTTCCATGCCCAACAGGTGATGGAATTCACGCTCGTAATCGGCGATCAGTTTGTTATAATCTTTTTTGCACGTTTCCGCATGGGTTTTGAATCCCTTTAACGTTGATTCGTATGATTTGGAAAGTTCCATGATGCTGACTTTGGAAAGCCTTTCCTTCGCATATTCCTCGCATTGATCGATCATCAGGGGATGCTCGCCGCCGAAATACTGTATCGCCTCTTCCTTTGCCTGCTGACAGCGGGCATAGTTGTCCAGCTCTTCCTGAAAGTTAATCACTTTTGTTTCCAGGCCGCCGGAACTTTTCTGTAAGCGATCGCTGTCCTCTTTCAAATGGGCAAGCTGGTCAAGCATATCGTTTCGTTTGTTTTCCAAATCCCGGAACGACTGGGTGTCTACTTCGGCAAGTTCCTTTTCCGCAGCGGCAAGCTGGCCGCTGAAAGATTCATGCGCTGCAATCGAAGGAAAGAGCAGCTTCAGTTCGGGCAGGTAGCGGAAGACGCGGCTGCCCAATTCTTCGCGGGCAGCCGCTTCTCGCTCCGTTTTTTCCGCTTCGG
The DNA here is from genome assembly GCA_009778545.1 of Treponema sp. Lineage (GTDB taxonomy): Bacteria > Spirochaetota > Spirochaetia > Treponematales > Breznakiellaceae > WQXQ01. The sequence goes on from WRJO01000031.1 coordinate 4,758, forward strand.
CAAATTCCGCCTCGACGCGCTGCCCTTCGGCGGCGAGGAATTTCCGCCGTTCCTCCAGGGCGGCCCTTCCCAGATAATGCCGCCGGTACACCTCCTCCCGGATTCGGGAAGCGGTGTGGTTCGTGTAGGTCATGCATTCTTTGGTAACTGCCGAGTCGTATGTCTTAAGATTTGCCAGATCGGATCGCATAACCTTGCCTAGGGTGTAGTCGATATAGGTGCGGGCATAGCCTTCGGCCCTGATGATCTCCGCCAGCGACCCCTTCCTGGCTTCGGCGTTCCGCATTTTTTCGATGTTGGGGAGAAATGCTCCGGCGACAGAACGGGGAAGGCGGTCGTACACTTCCAGTGCTTTTTGAAAATGGACGGGATCGACGAGGATCGCAAAACGCCGCGTGTTCAGCCAGCCTTCAGCGGCGTCCACCCATGCCGGGTCGCTTATCTCGGCGGCTTCCGCCAGGAAGAATGCTTCAATGCCGGCCTTTTCCAGCGCCGCCCTGAGTTCCCTCGGAGCGTCGGGGTAGCGCAGAATGCCCCGTTCCAGGTCGGCCAGTTCCGAGCGTATGTCGCGGAGATTAGCCGCCGCCTCGTTTTTTTTCTGTTCGGCGGCGTACCGTTCGCCCTGGCATTTTTTTACCTCCAGGGCAAGGCTTGAGCTTTCACCGTCAAAGTCTTCCTTTAGCGAACGGTTCAGCATGGCTTCGCACTGGGACTTGATGTCCCGGTATCGTTCCGCCTGTTTTTCTTCCCTTTCGAGATCGATTTTTATCCGCTCAATGCGCGCCCGAATTTCCTCATAGAGACGATGGGCATCGTTGGCGGCAAGGCTCATTTCCAGCGCCCGCAGCTCCTGTTCGTCGTTCAGCCGTTTCTTGTTCAGCAGATCGATTTCCCGGTTTGTCTGATCCAGCCTGTTCTGCGTTTCAACCAACTGGCGCGAGGCGGAGTCCTTTTTTTGCCGTTCGTTTTCCAGCTCTATCCTGAGCTTGAGAAATTCCTGCTTGAGTATAAGGCCGTCGTAATTCCGCCACTCAGCCGCTTTGGCGCAGATTTTTTTCAGCGATCCGATTTTAACGATGGCTTCCTTTGCCTGGTGGTCCGCTTCCCGGTAGTTTTCCAGGTTATGCTTCATCGCCTGAATCGGCACGGGGTTTTCTTCAAGGATAAAATCGCAGACAAACTGGTCAATCGAATCAAGCGGTTTGAAGCCGATGGAGCGGGTGAGCGAATCGAGGTAGGGGTTTACTTCCTGCATACGGCTGAAAACCCCGAGCCTGCCGGTCAGTTCTTTGATATATTGATTCTTAGTCGGATAGTCATATATCTTTTTTTCTGCAAGAATATTTTTAAACTGGCGGAAGACAAGCGGCTCGTCTTTTTCGCCGCGTACGATTATTGACGGTATCGAAACGCCGCCGCCGATCCAGAAATGCTCGCTGTAGTGATTGTCCCGGTACGCCTCGACGCAGACCCCGCAGGCAAAATCACCGCCGCTGGACTGACGCCATTCCAGCATCACATGGGCGACGGTGTCCCCCCGGCGGTACTCGGTAGACTCGCTGCCCAGCTTGCAGCGCACATAGCCCATGAGGTCGCGGCCCCCGCTCCGTCGTTCCTCGGCTGCGGAATTAAAGCGGGCCATTCTGAGATTTGCCGCCATCACGTACTGAATCGCGTCGATGACCGTGGATTTGCCGCAACCGTTGTCTCCCGCCAGAAGGCAGCGGTTCCCGATCTCGATCACCACGTCTTCAAAATTGTGCCAGTTGACAAGCCGCGCCCGTTTTAAAGTTATCATCTGTCATCCTCATCATCTGTATCGCCTTTGTTTTCCAGTATGGCGATTGCCGCATCCAGCGCGCTGCGGTCAATGCTCAGGGGGATGCTTGGATAGAGCTGGACAATGGCTTCGGGGTCGGCATAGTCGTGGGACTCCACGGAGATCAGCTTGCACGCTGAAAGGCGGGTCAGTACCTTGATGAGCGCGGTCTTTTTGATGTCTTCGCCGGTCATGGCGTTGTACTTGTCCTGAAAATCCCTGACGCTTACCGAGGGAAATTTTGTCAATGTTACTTCCAGTTTTTTTTCATCGTACATCAGGCGCAGGACAAGGACGGCGCAGATCTCGTCCCGGGAAAAATAGAGGCGGGTGCTTCCCGAACCCCGAAAGGCGACGACCCCAAGGCCCTCATCCCGTATAATATCTGCGTCCATGCAGGAAAACCATGCTTCAAAAAGGGCGTAGTTCCGCATGGCAAACTCGTAGAGTTCCCGTTCCTTGTCGATTCCCCGAATGATAAAGGTTTTTGATGTAAGGGTATGCAGCGCCGTTTTGAACAGCTCGAACTCGCCGCTTGAAAGGTCCCGAATCAGGACCAGGGGATCAAGGTCGCGGTTCATGATTTCTTCCCCCGGAACCGGACATCGGGAACCACATAGTCGGCGGCCTTCACCGATCCGTTTTCTCCTTCATTGTTCTCTTCGATAGCATAGCCGAAATTGTTCCGCGAGTCGCCGTACAGCAGGGCGTACAGAAAACGGATGTAGGAATCTTCGCCCGCAATAAGTTCTTCGGCATTAAGCACGCGATCTTTACCGCCCTGCTCGTCAAGCCATGCGCCGATTTTTCTGATGGAAAGGCGCTTCTTCATGCGTTCAAAAAATTCTTTTTCGCTGTGGGCCAGGGCTTCAATGTCCGCCTTCGATACAACGGCGCTGAAGTCGCCTTCTTCCCGGCGCTGGTTAAAGGCGAGGGTCGACGGAGAGAGAAACCTGATGCGGTACAATCCGTGGGCAATGCGGGATCGGACTTCCTCGTTCCCGCCGTATATTGCCTTTATTAGCTGCCCGATTTTTCCCGCAACGGTGCTGTCCGGCTCGATGTACGCCTTGATGATCTCGGTGCTGGAACGGGAATAGGCGGCGTTCCTCCGGTCGATTTCGTCTTCCAGCGGATCAACGGAGCGGAGATCGTCCCGTATTTCTTCCAGCATTGTTTCCAGTTTTTTCCGGCATTCCTCGCGGCTGGTCTGGAGTATCCGCATATATTTTACCGCGCTTTCCTCAAGCCACTTGTCGTCCTTGAGCAGCGCGGCAACCTGCCTGAAAATCCCCTGCCGGTAGCGGGAGACATTGTCGGAAGTCTTGAGCCGTTTGTACGCCTTGTCCAGCACTTCTCCCATGTAGAGGTCGTAGTGTTCGTGCAGCGCGGATGCGGCCCGCGCGCGCACGGCTTCAAGGTTGAGGTTGTCGTAGTAGCCCTTGATGCTCTGCGACAAAACCTTGAGCGAGTCGATAAGCGATCGGCATTCTTCGTGCGCCTTGAGTACCGCGTGATGGCCGTCTTTTTTGATTGTTTCGCCGCAGAGCATGGAATAGACCGTTACCACATGGCTCTCGTATTCGGTTTTAAGCCCGCCGTCAATGTCGGCGAGGGCCTTCATGAAGGGTTTGCCCCATGCGGTGATGTTGATAACTTTTGTAAAATCGGCAAGGGTTTCCTCGCCGAGCCAGCCGGTATTGATGAAGCGCTTGAGGAAGCGGCTTGCAAGGGTTCTTTCGTCAACAACCTCGCGGTTTTTGCCCAAAATGGCAGGTACTTCGCTGGCGGCGTTGCCAAATTGCAGCTCCTGCACTGGAGAAATCTCCGGTTCCGGGCCGGGGCTTTCTTCGTCGCCGGCTTCCCCGGCCTCTTCGGCTATTGACCATATGTCCAGGCTTTCCCGGTGCAGGGTCAGGTAATTCATAAATTCCCGGACTATCAGCTCCCGCTCAAGCCCGCGAGTGTTTTCCTGAAAGAGACGGTAGTACAGCACCAGAAGGGCGGCATAATGCTCGCGGTTTGTCCCGGCGAGAAGGGAGAAAAAGTTCCCTGGCACTGTGGAAAAAACACCCGACGGCATTTTCTTACCGTAAGAAAAGCCGCTGTTTTTGTCAATCCAGCTTTTCGGCATCACCATTTTGGGAACCGCCTCACGCGATGCCTCATTTACAGATCGCGGCAATGGTAGTATAATACAATAAAGGAGGTGAAACATTAAAAAAGCGATATGCGTATTGGCACTGGCTTTTTTTATCACCTTAACCGGCTGCGCCAGGCCTGCCGGAGAATCATTTGACATTCTTTCCATAAAATCCTACAAAGATATTCCCGGCATTACGGTGAATGAGATAAACGCCATTGAGGAACTGAAAGCTTCTAGAGAAAAATTTTTATATGGGCAGATGTACGAGACAGAGGCATTTGAACTGCCGGACGGCAACTACGCCGGATTTGCCACCCTGCTCTGCGGGCATCTTTCGGACTTTTTCGGCATTGAGTTCCGGCTGGAAATCCACGAATGGGACAATTTGATAAGCGGGCTTGACAATCATCAGATCGATTTTACCGGAGATTTAACTCCGACGCCGGAACGTATGCGGCGCTACTACATGACCCATCCCATCGCGGAACGATCCCAGAGAATCTTTATGCACACCAGTTCCGAGGAGGTGGTAAGCGAAAAGGATGTTAACGGCCTGCGGGTCGGTTTTTTGGGGGGAAGCATCAATGCCGATGAAGTTACCGAATATTATCCCGAGCTGCGGTTTACCGTTGTAAGTGTTGACAGTTTCGCTTCTGCCGCCAGGATGCTCGAAACCCACGAGATAGACGCATTTGTTTCCGAGGGGGTAATCGATCCGTTTTTTGACGACTACGGCTTTATACGCTCCAGGGAATTTTTCCCGCTCGCCTACAGCCATGTTTCGCTGACGACGGCAAATTCTGCATTGCAGCCCGTTATTGGCGTTATGAATAAGTATCTTGAAGCCGGCGGAATAGACAAACTGTACGAATTCTACAATGAAGGCAACAAGGAATACGCCCGCTTCAAGCTCAACAAATCGTTCACCCACGCAGAAAAGTCATATCTTGACGCTCTGGCGATCCGGGAGGGTACGGTGAAGATCGCCCTGGAACAGGATAACTACCCGGTCAGTTTTTACAACAGGACCGAAAAAGAATACCAGGGCATCGCGGTGGACGTTCTTAAAGAGATCAGCGATTTAACCGGCATTAAGTTCGAAACGGTAAACGACGAAACTACCCCCTGGTCGGAGATTATGGAAATGCTCAGAACCGGCGAAGCGTCCATGGTTTCCCAGCTTTTGTACTCCGAGTCGCGGAAGGATGATTTCCTGTGGACATTTGTTCCCTACGCACACACATCCTACGCGCTTTTGTCGAAACTTGATTATCCCAATCTGGCAAGCTACCAGGTTCTGCGGGCAAAGGTGGGAACGATCAGCAAATCCGCTTTTGATGACAAGTACAACGAATGGTTTCCCGACAACAACAACGTTATACGCTATGATACCCTTATGGACGCGTTGGCGGCGCTGGAATCCGGCGAGATCGATCTGCTGATGGCTTCGGATTACATTCTCCTCATGGAACTGAACTATCGGGAAATACCCGGCTATAAAATCAATATCCGCTTCGGCACTCCGATGGATTCTTTTTTCGGCTTCAACAAGAATGAAGACCTGCTGCGTTCCATAGTAAGCAAGGCGCAGTACTATGTTAAAACGGATTTAATCGCCGACAGTTGGACAAGCCGGGGCTTTGATTATTCCAAAAAGCTCGTCCGTCAGCAGCTCTTTTTTCTCAGCTTGATTCTTTCTGTTTTAGTTTTCGTGCTGTTCCTGACCGTAATGTTCCTGATGAAAAACAGAAAACTCAGCCAGGGCCTTGAAAAAACAGTAAAGAACAGGACCAGCGAGCTTGAACTGCAAACGCAGGCGGCGCAGGTGGCATCAAAGGCAAAGAGCGCGTTCCTTGCGCGGATGAGCCACGAGATACGGACGCCGCTGAACGCGATCATCGGCATGGCGGGAATTGCCGAACATTCAATCGCAAACCAGGAAAAGGCCCTTTCTTCGATTCACCAGATCACCGTTTCGTCGAAGCATCTTCTGGGGATTCTCAACGACGTGCTGGACATGTCGAAAATTGAATCGGGAAAGATGGAATTGGCGAATGAGCCGTTCAGCCTGGTAAAAGCGTATAACGAAGTTTCGGGGATCATCGCCCAACGCTGCTCGGAAAAGTTTATAGTATTTAAGACAAATGTCGATAAGCTGCGCGATGTGACTATGATTGGAGACAAGCTGCGGCTTAACCAGGTGCTGGTTAACCTGCTGGGCAATTCAGTCAAATTTACCGGCGAAGACGGAGAAATATCGTTTTTTGTAAAGATTATGGGCGAGGATGACGACAATGTCAGAATCCTGTTCACAGTTTCAGATAACGGAATAGGAATGACCGATGAACAGATGGCGAAGCTGTTTGTCCCGTTTGAACAGACGGACAGCAATATCGCCGTTAAATTCGGGGGAACGGGGCTTGGCCTTTCGATCAGCCAGAATCTCATCGGCATGATGGGAGGGGAGATCAAGGTTGAAAGCAATCCGGGTGCCGGTTCAAAATTTTCCTTTGATCTGATCTTCAAAAAGAGCAGCGAGATTATTGAAGATGATGTTTCCGATATTCCGGTAATTGATCTAAAGGGAAAGAAAATACTGCTTGCCGAAGATGTTGATGTCAACAGGATCATCGTGCGGGAAATTCTGTCTCCCACGGGGCTTGAGATCGACGAGGCCGAAGACGGTCAGCGCGCCGTTGAAGTTTTCGGCAGTTCCCCCCCCGGCTGTTACGACCTGATCTTCATGGATGTGCAGATGCCTTTGGTCGGCGGCTACGAAGCGACCAGGCGTATCCGCGCGCTGGAACGGGAAGACGCAAAAAAAATCCCCATCATCGCAATGACGGCTAACGCATACAAGGAAGACATTGAAGAAGCCTTTGCTGCGGGAATGAACGGGCATTTGTCAAAACCCATAGACATAGAAGCCCTGATGAAGGTTTTAACGAAGTACCTTGTTGGCCGTTAGATGTCTGCTGCCGTCCTTGCTTACAAATACCGCTGCCGCAATGTGTCAAAGGGAATGGATTCGCTCAAGTCCTTGATCTGCACGGTGCCGCTTAATATTTTAAAGAAAAACGCAGAAATGTTTTCCAGGGTTAAGTCGTCGCTTTTACTGCCGTCTTCCCTGTTCAGGGCGTAGGTTTTCAGTATTTGGGACCCCAGGCTCGCTGAAATAATTAGAAAATGGTTTTCAAAATCTTCCATGTTCAGCAAATCGCTCACCAGGACCCGTGATGCCACAGAATAGCTGTGCAGCAGCGTCTTGGTACCGGCCTCGTCAACCAGAACTGTCCGCTGGGAATCCGCATCTATGTCCAGGCGGATTTTGCCGGTGTTGGGCTTTTCGGTTTCATCCTTGAACAGCGAGCCCAGGTCGGCGAGGGTGATGTTGAAAAACTCAGTTCCCGGCAGACAGCCCATCGGCTCCACGGAAAATGCGGTTGGGTACAGCAGGTAATTGGTCCCGCCTGCCGATACTTCCGGGGCGTTAAACGTACCGGTTATGGAATTCTGGATAACCAATTTTTTCGACGCAAAGCAGCCGCCGAGAACAATGGAATTTTCCAGCTGCACATCCTGTGCGAATATGCTTCCTGCCACAAAGCAGTTTTTTAGCTTAACTGAAGCGGCGTTGATGTCCGCCCCGAAATAGCATTTTCCTTTCAGCAGAAGGGCGATAACGCTGTCCAGGGATGCAACCGCTTTTCGGAAAATGATCGATTCGGCGGCATCGTTTTTAACATGCAGTTCGCTGTGGGCGTATACCGCGCCAAGGAATTCCGCAGGGCCGGAATCGATAATTAAATTCCTTGCGTAAACGGCACCTTCAATTTTTACGTTGCTCTGAATGTTTATGTCCCGGTCAAGCTCGCCGCTTGTTTTGGGCAGTATTGCCGTTTTTACCAAATTGTCCTGTAATCCCACAACTGATTCGCCGATGCGAATTTCGTTCATTTCTTTCATAGTGACTGCTCCTTGCCGGGATATGATAGCTGTGCATTCTGCCAGAGGTTCAGCATGGTCCTGTATACGCGCTGCTGTTCCTCATCGGCATCCGCGAAATATGTTTCCGCCAAAACGTTAAAATCCCTGTTAAGCGGGCCTTTTTCGGTTTCTCCGGCGGTTTTCCACGCGGCCGGGGAAGCGCTGCGGCAATGTGCGTTCACTTTTTCCGCAATCGCCTGCTTTTTCTGCTGATCAAAACAATCGGGAATATAACATTCGCTGCTGCTGCCGCCTTCGGGCAAATCGCTTTCTGCCCAGATAACGGGAACGGCAAGCGGCTCGTATTCATCCACCGGCTCATTCAGCAGAAACGAATTAACCAGGGCGTTGATCTTTGATTCCTGGGTGATATAGTTGTGCAGGGTAGTAAGTACGTCAAGCGCCTTTCTGTTCAGCGACGAAATGAACATGAACGTTTTTGAGGATGAAACTTCTTCGATTCCCATTAGGTTCATCGCTGCCGCGTTGCTCGCAGATTCGGTTAAAAGCTCTTTTTGCACTTTTTCCGACAGGCTGAAGGATTGTTTGTCCAGCGTGTATATCCGCTTGTAGCATTCGCTGTCAAGATCGGCAAAGAGCCTTACATACCTGGAGCTTATCCGGTTGTAGTCGCCTTCCATGACGGCCTTTTTTTCCGTAACAGCTTTGCCCTGCTGCATTATCAGGCCCAGGCCCGCCTTGATCGCGCTGTCCAGGGCCTGCATCTGCTGCGATAGTTCGGTGTTGATTGTTCCGAAAAAGCCGTTAATGATCGAAGTTGAAACGTCGTCGGCGGTTTTCTGAATAGCGGCGCATTGGGCGGCATTCATCGCTACAACCGATCCGGTAAGGACATCAACCGAATTGCTAAAGCCGTTTACGCTTGAGTCAAAGGGATCGGTGTCGACATTGATGGTTATGTTAACCGGAATGGTGCCGCTGTAATGGACAGACATGCTTCCGCCACTTTGGCTTGCGCCGTAGTTAACCGTTTTATAGCCTTCGTATGATACAGATGCCTGGTAATTTCTACTGTAGCTCATTTCTGCACTCCTCCCATGCGGCCGTGTCGAAGAGCCTCAGTGCTTCATTAATTATCCTTTCATCCGGCAGTTCGCTTTCGCAGAGTGCGGCAAATTCCTGGCGGATTTTATTTTTTTCACCCTCATCGCAGGGCATCCATTTCAGGCTGTTATGAATACGGTTAATCTCCGAAACGACGGGAACCGTTTTTTGCCACGCGTCGGTCTGGGCAGTGTAGATGTTTTCGATCGAGTCGCCGGTATTCAGGAGGCTGTCTGTCGTGAGAAAAATCGCTGGCAGGTAGAAGCGGTCAGAATCGCCGGTACAATCTGTTTCGGTTTTTTCAAGGATGCTTTCCACCTTTTCACTGTAGGAGCGGTTTTCTTCAATGGAACTGCCGAGCGTTAGCAGGGTTTCTTTTGTCTTTAATTTTAATTTGCCGGAGAGCGCCGTTTGCGCCAGAGGCAGCGCCTCGCTTGAGATGCTGAACAGTGCGGAACTGTCGTCCTTGAGCTTGTCAAAAACGATACTCTTTTTGGTTTCGGCAAGCTGCATTGCGGGACGGTCAATCTCCTTCACCCTGGTTTCAAGCGCCTTGTTCAGTGACTGGAAGAGTTTTGCATAGCGCCTGGTTATCATGCTGTAATCGCCTTCCATCTGCCGCCTGATTCCGTCCAGGGCTTTGGCCAGCTGCAGCAGGGTCATCTGCCTGGCGGTCATTTCAGTATAGGCCGCGACCGCTTTCTGGCTTATCTGGGATTTCACCAGCATGTAGAAGCCTTCGTCCACATTGTCGCAGATTTTTTGCGATGCCTGGCGTTCGCTGGCAATTACCGCAGCCTGCATTGCAACAACCGCGCCGTTTACGCCTCTTATATGATCCTTTACGCCGTCAACCGAGCGGGCCATCGGCGTTGTGTCTACATCAAATCGGAACTCCGCCATGGCTAGTTATCTCCTTTCCCGGTTTCGCTTGCTTCTGCGGCGGCGGCTTCCTTCAGTAAATCGATGGCAAAATCGTCGTACATTTTTTGCTCAACATTCGGCGGTGGCGGCAGTTTTGCGAATTTGGCGACATAGGGATTCACTGCCAGCAGTTTTTTCCTTCTCGGATCAAGCTCCTGCAGCTGTTCGGCAGACTGGGCCATGTCCCGGTATTCCTTGTCCCGCAAGGCTGCTTCGTAATAGGGTATGTAGCCGAATTGCGCCGCTTTTTCGTCTATGTTTTCCTTGAGTCTGTCCATGTAATCGGCAAACTCTTCCTGCTTTTGGTAGAACTGCTGCGCCTGTAATTCAAATCCGGCTATCATTTCCGCATCTTTGTTTTGCTGTTGCACCTCCGCCGCGTCAAGGGAACGGGTCTTTTGCATTTTAACCTGGGTTTCCTGCAGGGCCTTGTATGTGTTCAGGCAGCGGATGTAATCTGCATAGGATTCCCGCATACGGTTGGTAATATCGGCGGCTTCGGCGCGGTTCCTTCCGTAGAAGTCTTCCGTATCCCGGTGCCACTGGTTCAGATAATCAATTTTTTGATCTTTAATGCCGTTGTAAATTTTCAGGCGTTCCACCCTGTTTTCCGCCATCAGGTTCTGGATTACCGGTGCCAGCACCTCTTCCTGTATCTGGTGCATGCCGAAAGGCATTGACGTCCTGGACTGATCCTCGGCGATCCAGGCGGTGGAGAACAGGTCGTATTTAACCTTCGAACTGGATTTCAGCATAAACGGGGTATAGTCGTCTACCGAATCCTGGTAATCAAAACTGGCGGATCTGATCCTCTCAATTTCTTCGGCTTCGAGCGCGGGCGAATACTGGTTGAACGATGCCTTGAGTACCGTGGACAGGATCATGTTCGCATAATCCACGATCTTGCCGGTGCTGCTGAGCTTTGTCTTGCTGAGTATCTGTACGGATTCAGCCAGCCGGCCGATAAGTTTTTTAAAATATTCAACCTGGTTTTCGTTGGTGCTTTTTTCAAACGATTTTCGCATGTCGTTGAGGGAGTAAAACGAGTCGAGCTTTTCCCGGAAGTTATCTATGTTAAAGACATTGACAACGGGCTTGTCCCCGGTGTCGTCCGTGGAAAATTCCCTGATAAAACCGGCCGTTTTGCTTTCCGGCAGAACCACCGGCAGCGAAAGGGCTACGGTGTCGTTGTCGTTAAGGAGGTAGCGGATATTGCGAACCTGCCGGTCGATGCCGCCCATGTAATCGTAGAGCTTGATACGCTGGATGGAAGTTGAATAGTCGGACGTGTCGATTTCCTCGGGCGAAGTAGCTTCTTCCACAAGGGGCACTTCTTTTATGGCATCTTCCAGATTGGTAAGGCTATCCAGCAGGTCCTGCGGCTTGTGAACAACGGACATTTTGAAATCGCTGTCCCCAATCTGTCCGGTATGGTCGACAATAAAACTTTTTCCTTCAAAGGGAACTTTAGTCGCCACGGGAACATAGACGATGCCCAGTTTCCTGACGCTGTAATCCCGGCGGATGTCCCGGTGGGCCTCTTCAAATCCCTGAATTTTAATTTCATTTTCATTTTTGGACTTGTTTGCCTTTATCAGAATAACAACTCCCCATATCGCCCCAAGGCCCAGGGCGAGCAGGAAGATCTCCGATGTCAAAATCCACAGGGCCAATGCGGCGGCGGCAAAGGCAGAGGTAATAATGATACCCTTGATTTTGGCTTTTCCTGCCAGCTCAATTTCTGATTTGGCAATGCCGATCGATTTTTCCAGTTCGGTTTCTTCTTTGACTATTTTTTCTGCCGCTTTCCGGTAATAGTCAAAAAGTATCCGCGCCTGATCCTGATGAATATCCCTCGACTCCGAGAATACTTTTCCCTGCACAGCATGCCTCCTGGGTTTTGCCGTAAAACATATCTTTTCTGAATGCGCCAGTTCCAAAACCCGACTTTTGAAATGGCCCTAATTTTTCAGCAATTTGCGCTCTTTCACCAACATTTGAAGTTTTTCGGCTTCGTGATCCAGCGAGGCCGGATGCGCTCCGGCCGAAACGCCGTCACATATTTCTGCAAAAGTATTCAGCGACTGCAGTATCCGCAGTTCCAGATCGCTGCCCGCGCCGCCGTCTACCGGGGAGATGTACCTGATGTCATCAATCGACTGTTGCAGGATTTTTTGCGGTTTTTCGTATTCAGCCGGAAGCCTGTTTACGGAAAGCAGCAGGCTTTGGGCTTTAGACTTAAGTTGATTGATGTACTGCTGCTTGCCGGCTTCATCGGCGATAACCCGGACGGCATGGGAAGATGCGAAACAGGCAAAATATACGTTGATGGCAAACAGGAACAGCAGGATGGCCTGAATAATTATTGCAATATTTAGCGATAAAATATTGGCTACGACAAGCAGTACAATAACGCCGATTGATGCCGCTATATACAGCAGTATGCCCAGCCAGACCAGCGGCAGCATGGGGATTTTGCCGGAAAAATTGCCGGTTCTGATTACTGAAAAGAAAAACGGAAAGAAAAATATCAGATACATCAAGCCGATTGAAGTCCAGATAAAACCGTCAATCGCGGTTAGTTCTCTGTCCCCCCTGGATATTAAAAAGGCGAGGGCAACTATTCCCGCCCCGGCAAGAAAAATCAGCACCCTAAAAAGCAAAGACTGGTTTTTGGTCATGCTTTACTCCCCCTTACGCGAGTTTGTTCCCGCAGCCGGGGCAGAATTTTACGCCTGGCGCCGACTGCTGGCCGCAGCGCGGGCAAACATTGCCAAAACCGTCTCCGGTCTGCGCCGAGGCAAGCTCGCTGCCGCAGGAAACGCAGCGCTTGCTGCCTTCGATGTTGTCGCTGCCGCAACGGGGGCATGGGTTATACCTGTTGCCGCAGAACGGGCAGAAATTGGAGGTTGCAGGATATTTTTTGGCGCATTTCGCGCAGAACACTTCCTTGCGCCCCGCTGCCGGAGCGCCGCCGGGATACATCCCCGGCTGTGCCTGGGGCGCCGGCTGCATCAGTGCCTGGCCCATACCGCCGCCTCCGCCGAGCATGCCGGTCATGGCGACCGCGCCAAGCATTCCAAGGTCGCTGCCGCCAGTCAGTGCGTTATTCGCAACACCAAAACCCTGTTTTTGCTGCCATGTGTAGCCGGCAATATTTTGCGCCGATCGGTCGCTGAGCGCGGCGGCGATTTTTTTCCCGTCCTCTGTCGAAGTGTCAAGATCAACCGACGTGATGTAGAAACCGGTCAGCAGCATCCCGTAGTTTTCCCAGAATTCTTTCAGCGGCTCTTTGATAAAACCGGAAAGATCGTCCAGGCGTGCCGAGATCGTGGTGATGCCCGCCTGATTCGCCTGCATGAAGGCGATAACGCTGCTTTTTGTTTTGGAAACAAGCGGCCCCATAAAGTGGTTAGTCAGATCGCCCGCAGTGAACGCGGTAAGGGTCCCCACCAGCTGTACCAGGAACCGTTCCGCATCGTCGACCTTCAGGCCGTACCTGCCTGACGCCATTAGCGGAACCATCTCCCCGTACTCCGGGTCGCGGAAGCGCATGGTGTCGGTGTTCCAGTCGATGGTCAGCGGGGCGGTTTTGTTGACAAACCATATTTCTGCTGTAAAGGGATTTTTGCCGCCAAAGGGAATGCCGAACAGGTTTCTCAGCAGCGGAAGGTTTTCCGTGTTAAGGGTATGCTTGCCCGGCCCGAATTTGCCGAGGATCTGCCCCTTTGAAAAAAGAACCGCTTCCTGGGATTCCCTGACGATCAGTTGGGTAAAAGTGCTAAGGTTGTTGTTTTTATTTTGCGCGTATTTCCATGCAAAAACATTGTTTGCCGCATCGTTCCATTCAACAAGGTCTATTAAGGCCATTATCAACCCTCCTTTCTTTTGAATGTCGTTCCATCGCAAGCTCTATCAGGCGGCTGATTAGTTCGGTGTAACCGATACCGCTGGCTTCCCATAGTTTAGGGTACATGCTTATTTTTGTAAAGCCGGGCATGGTGTTAATCTCGTTGACCAGTATTTCGCCGTTTTCCCGGAGGAAAAAATCAACCCGCGAAAGCCCCTCGCAGCAGAGGGTCTGAAACACCTTTATTGCAAGTTCCCGGATGCGGCTCTGACACCCGTCGTCCAGCTTTGCCGGTATTTCCAGAGTAGCGCCGTTTTCGTCCAGGTACTTTGCGTCGTAGGAATAAAATTCGTGGCTGGGGATTACTTCGCCGGGGACCGAGGCGGCGGGGTCGTCGTTGCCCAGCACGGCGCATTCGATCTCGCGGCACTTGATATATTCTTCGATAATGATTTTTGTGTCGTATTGGAACGCTTCTTTAATGGCGGCGGTAAATTCCGCCTCGCCGCGCACCTTGCTTATCCCCACCGAGGAACCCATGTTCGCCGGCTTGATAAACAGGGGGCTGCCAAGCTCCGCTTCAATTTCGGCAAACGGGGGAAGCGGCCGGTGCGAATGGCAGACGATGAATTTGCCGATGGGAATGCCGGCGTCGCGGAGCAGCCGCTTCATCACGTCCTTGTCCATGCCGACGGCGGAACCCAGCACGCCGGAGCCTGCAAAGGGAATGTCGGCGAGCTTCAGCAAACCCTGCACCGTGCCGTCTTCGCCAAGGGGGCCGTGGAGTATGGGAAGTACCACATCGATTAGTGGATAGTGGGTAGTGGGTAGTGGATAGTTGGGCGGCTCCGGGCTACAGAGCGGCTCTGTCTTACAGAGCATACCTTTGCTGTCGGGGACAAGGGCGACGGGATCGCCTGAGTGGGTCAGGCTGATGCGGCGGGGATCGGCGGCGTTGATCAGCGAAAGGGACTCTCCGCCGAGCCGCCACTTTCCGTCCTTTCCGATGCCGATCAGCACCGGCTCAAACCGGCTGCGGTCGATTGCCTCAAATACGTTCATGGCTGATTGCAGCGAAACTTCGTGTTCCGCCGACTTGCCGCCGAAAAGAATGCCTACTTTGATTTTATTGCCGCTGTTTGCCATCTCTTACGGTATACAATATTTTTGGCTTTGGGATAAGGGGGACGGCAGTATTGCCTAGCGCAGCGCCGACAGATCCATCCCGCTCAGGAAAAAAACTTCGGGGCGGTATTCAAAGTGCATGGTGTCGAAATACGGCCACTTGCCGCCCCAGACAAATCCGTATGCTTCAAACGCCTTTATCACCGCATCGGGCGGGTGAAAGCGGTCTTCGTACGGTATGTTCCACCAGTCCGGCTTTCTTTCGGATGCCCAAAGCCAGTACGTTTCCCTGCCGCCCAGCGATTTGGGGAGAATGTCGATGGCAACGCCGTACGAGTGGTACGATCTGGATTGAGAATTGGCGACATTCCGCCAGCTCCATCCTGCCATTTCGCTGATGTTGCTTATCCACGACTGCACCTGGGGATCGGCTTTTGCGGCTGCCAGGATGTGCTCTTCAACAAGCGAAAGTTCTTCCAGAATCCCGTAATGAACGGCAACGGTATGCCCGAGAAAACGTATCGACTTTACCCGCTGGTATGATTCTTCCCGGTCGTGCGCCCGCCACAGGGCGTCAAAAAAATGCGGGGCTCGGCGGCGCGTACCCCTTTGCCTGTTGGCGGCCATTTCGCCGAAACGGGCGGTCTGTTCGGCTGAAGGCTCTCTCCAGGCGGGCAGTTCTCTCTGGTAATTGTAAAACGCGATTGGCGAGTAATCGTCGGCCTTGTCCAGCAATTCTTCCGGCAGCAGCTTTCCCCCGGCATAGTAATACCACTCGCCCCGTACCAGCACCGCCCAGTCGCCGGAGATGCCGCCTCTCCCCTCGCGAAATTCGGCCTTTTCGACGCGCCCGGGGTAACCTGCGGCCAGGGCCTTTGTTACCAGTTCTGCCCTGGTCGGCCGGGCTTCTTCCGCTTCCCCGGCCGATTCCTGGATAGGCGAGTACTGCGCGCGCGGCGCGGCGGCGGCAGCCCCGGCGGCAAAAACAATAAAAGCAGCGGCGGCTGCCGCAATTAACCCTAAGGCGATAAAGCGCGGTATTTTCATTCCTTTTCAACCTGGCGGCTGGCATTATAGCAGTTTTTCGTCTTGAATCCCATAGTCCCAAAATGCTACAGTAAAGAACGCCGCCGCAAAGCGGTGACGACATCACCGGAGTTTACGTTGTTTTTAAAACACCTTTCGATATTGGGATTTAAATCGTTCGCAGACCGCACCGAGGTCAAATTCGCCGACGGCATTACCGCGCTTCTGGGGCCGAACGGCTGCGGCAAATCCAACGTGGTAGACGCGGTCAAATGGGTGCTTGGGGAGCAGGCGACCAAGTCCCTGCGGGCCGAAAAGATGGAGGACGTTATCTTTAACGGCACGGAGAGCCGCAAGGCCCTCAACGTGGCGGAAGTGGCGCTGACCATCGCCAACGAAGAAGGCCTTTTGCCGCTGGATATGCCGGAGGTGGAGATCAAGCGGCGGCTGTACCGGTCGGGCGAAAGCGAGTACTTTATCAATTCCCAGCCGTCCAGGTTAAAAGAGGTGCGGGAACTGTTCTGGGACACCGGGGTGGGCAAGGCGGCCTATTCGGTGATGGAGCAGGGCAAAATCGACCAGATCCTGTCCTCAAAGCCCGACGAGCGCCGCTACCTGTTCGAGGAAGCCGCCGGAATTACCCGCTACAAGGTAAAAGGGGCGGAGGCGGAACGGAACCTTGCCAAAACCGCCGAAAACATGCGGCAGGTCGAACTGGTTTTGGGGGAAGTGAAACGTTCTTACGACACCCTTAGGGCGCAGTCGGAAAAAACCCTGAAATACCGTGCCCTGCGGGACGAGATTTTTAATTGCGAGCTTGACATTCAGCTTCTGCGGCTCAAACAGCACCGTTACGAACGCGATGAGCGGAACGAGACCCTCAGGCGGCGCGCTGCCGACCGGGACAAGATACGCGAGGATATGGAATCGGAGAGCAGGGCCCTTGAGGCGCACATGGACGAGGTGAACTCCATGGAAGCGAAGCTGGTGGAAATGCAGAAGAACATCTACGGCCTTGCCCTGGAAAAAAACGCCAAAGAAAACACGGCGCGGCTTTTGGGCGACCAGCGCAACGAAGGCGTTATCAAGATCGAGCAGAACGAGTCCAGGGAAAAGCAGATAAACCATAAAATTGAAGAATTGAATAATGATGCTCTGGGGCAGGATGAAGCGGCGATTGAACTGCGGAAAAAAGCGGCAAGCATCGAGGAAAATATCAAGTCGTTTGAGGAAAACATCCAGCTTGCCGCGGCGCGTAT
>WRJO01000032.1 GCA_009778545.1 Treponema sp.
CGAATCGTCCTTGGCCGCCTGGGCAAGGCGCTCCTGGCTAACCATCCCCAAAGTCCGCACCGGACTCTGCTGGGACTGCATCCAAACATCATAATCCAGCCTTATAAAGAGCTGAATCGCGTCGTAATTCCACGAAAGCCAGAGATTACGGGCAATCTCTTCGAGCGGCTTTAAGGGAACCGGGAGCTTCGGCTTTACCGTATATGTGGATATGTTCATGAGAAAATTGTATGCCTTCATTTGTATTCTGTCAACGGCGCAAATGAGGAGCTTCCTGTCTTTCGGGGCGGTTCTTGTTCCTTTCGGGGCTTGACAGCGCCCATTCACCGCATAATACTGGGTTTATGGAGTCGAAAACGAGAGGCAAATCTTGGTTTTTAACCGGTATCGTGCTGATTTTCACCCTTTTTTGTGTGTCCTGTCCTTTTCTGAATACCGATGAAAACGATTCTGGTTTAGCCGGCAAGACTTTTTTTATCGACGGTGAAATTTATATATTCAAAAGTGAAGAGGTGGTAATAAACCTCAAACCGTACCAATATACCGCCGATGGCGCAACCCTGAGAATACCGGATTTGAACATTGCATACCCGTATTCAATAAGCGGCGACACGCTGACCATAACGACCAAAAACGGCCTTACGGTTACGGATTGTCTGCCGTATGACGATGTAAGCAAAAAAATCAAATTAACAAATGTGCCGGTTGACGGAACCTATTCCGTCGCTGTAGGCGTGGTATTTGCATACGAGGGCGAATGGTACTATGCCGACATCGCAGGGGATCATAAATGTGTCATAAAAAAGGGACAGGGGCAGGCGTCATTACGATGGTACGGCACCGGAGATTATATTGTTTTTCTGCAGAATAATTTGACATCCGATGTATTTGTTACCGATGAAACAGTATCCATAACTGCCGCCGTTACCGAGGTTGATTACACTGCCTTTGAATGGATTCCCCTGCGAACAGGCCACAATGAGGATACCGCGGAATTGGCGGGCGAATGGATTGACGAAAATGTGTCGGTGGTCCTTACCGAGACTACTTATACTTTTTATGTGGAAGGGCAGACCAAGTACACGGGAATATATACGGCGGCACGAGATCCTGATTCACAACTGCGTATTATTACGTTTTATGTCTCCAGCCCGGGCGGGACAGGCATCGTAACGGCATGGTATTCGGCAGATCGTGTATCGACGGAGTTAACAACATTGGCGCTTGAGCACAGAACAGGCAGCCTGCTGAGCAGCATCGGCCTTGACAGGGTTTTCAATAACGCCGGAATCTCATTCGGGGATGGTTCTCCTGACGGCGCATGGCAAAACGGGGATGCGTCTCTCATTATCAATTTTGGGACATGGGAAGATGGTATTTTTTCCTATACCTTTGCCAGAACGGAAAACGGGGAAGTAGTTGAAGGCATGGTATCAGGAACGTACTCTACAATCGGAACAAGGACCCGTCTTGAGCGAACTCATATTTCAACCGACGGCGGCAAGAACTGGGATAGAGTACCGGCAGAAGAGGCAAAATCATGGGTGCTGTTTTATGACGACTGCCTGATCCTGGGCAATACGATTTTCACCCGTCTGGATTGATCAAGCCCATCTCTTGGTGACAAAAAGGGGTTGCAAAGCTCTCCTAAGTTAGTTACAATCGAAGCATTATTACTTTCGTTTACAAAGACTAGGAAGGAAAGGGATAATGCAGACACAAAACCGTATTTTTCTGATAGGGGTCTTTTTTGCCCTTGTTTCCGGGTTGTACGCCCAAACAGAGTTTCCGGCAGGGGATTATTGGTCGCTGGACGGCGGCTTCGGAATGAGCGACCTGCTGGTAAAGGGATTGTCTTACCAGGCTGTTATAGACCCCAAGCTTTGGCTGTCGCCCCCGCTAATGGTTGGAAGCAGGCTGGGCGTAAACTTCAGCTCCGAAGAAGATTCCCGTAACATACTTACATTTGAAGGCCAGGTCTATCTGCGCTGGAATTTTCTGCGTCTTGGCCCTACCGATAAAAAAACCAACATTTTTGCCCAGATCGGCCTGGGGTTGATTTCGGCGTACCGCGGAAAAGACGACAACCCGTTTGACGATGTAACACAGACCCGCGGTTCTTTGCTGGCCGACGGAGCACTGGGGGTTACCATACCGTTGTCCACCCGCTGGCATATTGAACCTTCAGTTCGGGGCGGGTATCCGCATATTGTCGGTTTTTCCGTAACAGCCGGATATAAATTCCCCCTGCCGCAAAAGATCAAATATCAGACTTCGGCCAGAACCGAATATGTTGAGATAGTAAAAATGCTGCCTCCCGAAGAAATTATCAAGCGGATAATGATTACTTCGGTTGAATTTATCCTGTTCGGGCCGGATATTGGCAAGTACAACACCGGCATTGACCGCGACGCCCAGCAGCTTAACGAACTGGTTCTTAATGCCACTGCCCAGCAGCTCAATGAAAATTCCGAACTGCGGGTCAGGATAGAAGGCCATGCCAATCCCTTTACCATAAGTCCCAGCGAAGCAGACGAGCTTATGACCCTTAGCGCGCTGCGGGCGAATACCGTAGCCGATCAGCTCAGGTCAAGGGGAGTAAGCGACGAGCAGATTGTAATTATTTCTTTCGGCGGAACCCGGGTTGCTACCAGCGAGTTCGATGTGCGGAACAGAAACCGCCGGGTCGAATTGATAGTTATTCAGGTTAACACCGACTAGTCTGCCCTAACGGGCAGCCTGTGTATTTTCTCGCCATAAGGCTGCGAAAATACTGTTTTATAAGGAGGCGTGATATGACAAATAAAAATATCAAACTTTTTTTCGGTTTACTATTGCTGGCAAGTGCCTGTTTTACGGCCTGTGACTGGGATAATCCGATTATGGAAAAATGGTGGGTAGAGAAAGAACCGGGAGAGGAAGTTGAAGATTACCGCTACGTTCATATCACCGAATATATTCCGGAATTGATGGTTCAGACAATGATAGAGGAAAAGATTATCTATGAACATATAATACAACAGCTTCCCCCCGAAATTATTTACGAGCATATCTATGAACAGCTTCCTCCTGAAGTGATCTATGAGGTGATTAAGGAAGTGGTCATAGAATATGAAACGATCACGGAGTATGAGACAATCTACGAGACAGTCATAGAACACGAGGTGATCACAGAATACGTTGAGGTGGAGATTGAGCGTCAGCCTACTGAAGAGGAGATCATACAATACATTTTGGATAATCCTGCTAAGATTATCAAATTGATAAAAGAAACCGAGATATTATATGAGACTCTAAAGGAATTGATCATACAGGAGCTAACTAAAGAAGATATCATTAAGATCATACAATCAATTCCTCCATCGGAAATTATTAAATATCTTACGGAAGAGCAGATCAAGTATATCATCCAGCAGCAGCCCGCGCAGTCGATCCTCCAAAGCATACAGATTATTGATATTGAATACATCATATTTGCGGGAGGAGCAAGGATATATAATGGCGATCCTGTGCCAATTACCGGCACTGCCCTTACCGCTGCGACCAAATCAACCAATACCAGCATTATCAATGCTTCTTTGGCAATACTTGAGGGTAATGATAATAATCTGGTTTTATTACACGGTCATGCAAATCCGGTTGATAACACCCCGGAAGAAATTAACGACCTGAAAGAATTAAGCTTGGACAGGGCAAATGCGGTAGCCAAGGAGTTTTCAGATAGAGCCAAGGTAGACTTAACCGGCCGAATGCAGACCAAGGGTTTTGGCGGCGAAGGGAATATTGCCGTCTCTTCTACCTCAAACGCGGATCTTAACCGCCGTGTTGAAGTAATTCTTTTCAGGATTGACACCACTACGATAGGTCCCTGATCTTTACGAAAAGCCTACTGCCTGTTTACCAGGGCAAGTAAAGGAGGTAATTATGAAAATAAAACCGTTCACAGCCGCTGCCTTTGCGGCGCTGATAATGGTAACGCTATCCTGTGAGAATGAACCTTCGGATAAACCTCCGAAAGATATAGTAGAAAGCCCGCACAGTGGAAATATACTGGTTGTTGTAGATGAACAGGTGTGGGAGCATAATAATAAAATTTTGTTTGCATTAAGCGATTCGTATTACGAATCGTCGAGGCACGGAAGAATCAACATTTGGAACCATAAAGATGAATTCCTGGGTAAGGGGATTATCGAGGAAGGAAAACTGAGCTTCACGCTTGTAGAGCCGGATAATTTATACTCAATAGAGGATAACGATATTTTTGGTTCAAGTTTTCATGATTGGTGGGATGAAGTTACTATTGTTGAACCTGGAATAAAGGGTAATGTTGTTTCAGGCATGTATTTTCATGGAGATGAAGATGATGAACCCGAGCAAACAAGGCTGATCATGAAAGAGAAATTAGTTGGTACAAGCGATTCGTTAGCGATGGATTTTATCGTTTTTATTTATGTAAACGGCGATTGCAGAATAACCGGTAAGGAGAAGGATACAATCGATCCCGGTATAGGTTACTATCACTCAGAACCTCTGGACTTGACTCTGAAAGAAGGCTGGAACATGGTATGCCGTGAAATATGTTATTATTCCGATCGTTTAATAGTAGATATGCCCATGGAGATAAAAGATCTTGTAAATTTCAAATGGGCATTATGGGAAGAACAGCACCCCATCATTATTGGTGACTGACACCAGGAGGAAAATATGAAAAAATTTGTATGTACGATATTGGTTCTTGCTTTGGCGGTTCCGCTTGTTTTTGCCGGCGGCGCAAAACAGGCAAAAAGAAAAATAGTGATCTACACTTCCATGTATGAGGATGTCATTGATGCTGTCAAAAATGATCTAAGCAGGCAATTTCCGGCATACAACATTGAATTTGTCTACGGCGGAACCGGTACGCTTCAGGCAAGGGTTGCCGCCGAAAAATCTTCCGGCAGGCTGGGCTGCGACATTTTACTGGTGGCAGAACCTTCCTACTCGCTGGAACTGAAAGAGAGCGGGATGCTCCATTCATACAAATCCGCCCATGCTTCGAGTCTGGCTTTTGACTACGATTCGGGCGGTTTTTGGTATCCGGTGCGTGTCAGCAACATGGTGTTGGCGTATAATCCGGAACGAAACGCCATAAACACCGTCCCCAATTCCTTCCGGGATTTTGCCTACAGCACCGGCGTTCGGGGAGCCGTTTCTATGAGCAACCCCCTTATCTCCGGAACCGCCATGGCGACAGTGTCCGCGCTCAGGGATAAATACGGTTTTGAATATTTTGAGGCCCTTGGCAGGCAGAACGTCATGATCGACACCGGCTACATTGCCCTGGCAAAGCTGGAAAGCGGCGAATGTAAAGCCGCGATGATCCTTGAAGAACTGGTTTTAAAAAAACGGGAAGAGGAACAATCCAGGCTGGAAGTAATTTACCCCAGCGACGGCACGGTGATGATTCCGTCTACCATCATGATCATCAACAACAGGTGGAGCGCAAACAGAAACACTCAGGCGGCAGAGGCGATTGCCGACTGGTTTCTCAGCGTTGAAGGGCAGAACGCCATCGTATCCGGCTGGATGCATTCGGTCAGGACCGATTTCCCCAGGCTTCCCTTTGATGCCATGCCCACCGATGAAATCCGCGCCAACAGCATACCGGTAAACTGGGAATATTGCTTCAGGCAGGGAGACGAAATCCAGGCAAGTTTTGAGGAGCATGTAACCCACAGGCGGTAGTATAGGGTTACGGGATGATACAAAAGCGCCCCGGAGAAAGGAGTAACTCCGGGGCAAAGATAAAGGAGGAACTTGCAACAACATATGGCTGATATGGCTGCTATTTAACAACAACCGGGGAGGGGCAAGGTTACAGGAAATTGAAAAAAAAGCCCGCAAACCGCCGGCCATCGGCTACTATTCACTAAATTGGCTAATCTGTACAATTATTCAATGGGTTCATCTGCCATTACCGAGTTTGACATTGTCATCCGCCTGTGCATGGGATTCGCCGCCGGGGCCATTATCGGCTTTGAGCGATCCAGCCGCCGCCAGGTCGCCGGCCTAAGGACGCACATCCTTATCTCCCTGGGCGCAACCTGCCTAATGATGCTTTCAATCTGGCTGCCCCAGCAATTTGCCGAGGGGATAGGCGACCCGGGGCGTATTGCCGCCCAGGTAGTTTCCGGCATGGGCTTTCTCGGGGCGGGGGCGATTATCCGGCTGGGCAGCAACATCAAGGGGCTGACTACCGCCGCCTCCCTGTGGCTCGTCGCCGCAATCGGCATGACCATCGGGGCAGGGATGTATGCCGCAGCCCTTACCGCCGAAGCCCTTGGCCTTATTACCCTGATGCTGCTGAATCCGGTGGAAAGAAAAATTTTCCCCGAAGTACAGAATAAACTGCTGGACGTATACTACAACCACCCGTCCGAACCAAATACGGAAGCCACGCTGAATACCCTAAAAATATTTGGCATTGAAAGCCAGTCCCTGAATGTAAACCTCGGAAAAGCCAAAGGAAAAAATACCAAGGTACGTTTCTATGTAAGCATTCCCGATATGGTCGATATTTCCAAACTTGCAAAGGCGCTTAAAAACTCAAGCGACATAAACCGGCTTGAGATAAAAGAAAAAATTTAGCCGTTATGGAAAAATTGTTTAAACACCCGGCCCTGATAGTCGGCATTATCGCCGTTATTACGGTGTTTTTTGTTTTTCAGCTTCCCCGTGCCGAACTGGATAACAACAACATCCGCTTTCTGCCGGACAACAACCAGGCGAAGATAATCTCGGAATACATTGACGATACCTTTGGCGGACAGATCATGATCCTTGTCGGCCTTGAGCGACCCTACCGGACGGTCTTTGAAAAGGGCTTTCTTGACAAAATCCGGGAATTTTCCCTTGCTGTCGAGGCTGTTGATTTTATTAAATCGGTGAATTCGATCATGTCGACCCAGTACATAACCGGCGACAGCGAAAGCATCGTTGTATCGGACCTGGTGCCGGAAGATTTTTCGGGAACTGATGCGGAAATTGCCGAACTTAAGCGGCGCATCGCCTCGTGGGATCTGTTCCGGGGCGCTCTCGTTTCCGAAGATTCTTCTGCAACGCAGATTCTTATCACCCTGGATGCGTTAACTTCGGAGTTTACCCGCCCGGAGGTAAACCGGAGTGTCGAAATAATCCGCAAAATAGCGGGAGATATATTTACCGGCGAAGCGGAGGTGTATTTTACCGGGCAGCCGATTATCAATACGACCATCAACGAATCGATTATTGCGGATAACCTTTTGCTGATACCCCTTGTGGTAATCGTTGTTTTGGCGATGCTGTTCTTTTCGTTCCGCCGCTTTACCTTTGTCTTCCTGACGATTTTAACGGTTATCATTTCGGTTGTCTGGACAGTCGGGATAGCGGCGCTGTTCGGGATTAAGCTCTCGGTGATTACAACCATACTGCCGGTGATTCTTACGGCGGTCGGCAGCGCCTACGGCATCCACATTGTTACCCATTACATGGAAGATACCCGCAATATCGCATTGACCGCAGATGAACACCGCAACCTTGTCATTGACCTGGTAAGAAAGCTGATCAAGCCGGTATTCCTCGCGGCGCTGACCACGCTGGGCGGTTTTATTTCGTTTTGTTTTACGCCGATTGTTCCGATGCGCGAATTTGGCTACTGCGCGAGCGTAGGGGTG
Organism: Treponema sp.; assembly: GCA_009778545.1. Taxonomy (GTDB): domain Bacteria; phylum Spirochaetota; class Spirochaetia; order Treponematales; family Breznakiellaceae; genus WQXQ01. The sequence continues at coordinate 7,692 of WRJO01000032.1, forward strand.
CTTGCCGCCTTTGCAGTAGCGGCGCTGTTTATTCCGGCTATGTTCCTGCTAAGGGGGCCGCGGCTTCTGAAAGAGCGGCGGAAGGAACAGGGCGACCGCTTCAGCAATACAATCGCCGGAATTTTTCTGGGCATTGCGCAGAAAAAGGTCCTCGTGCTGGCAGTTGCGGCTTTAACCGTTGCCATTTCGATTTACGGCCTTTCCAAAGTTACCGTCGACAATGCGTTAGTTGAATTTTTTCAGAATGAAACTGACATAAGCCGTTCCGACCGGTTTATCCGGGAATATTTCGGCGGCTCAAAGGATCTTACCCTGGTGATTCAGGCCGATACTACGGAGGAGCTGCTGCACCCCGATGTTTTGCGGGCGATGGATGATCTCAGCGCCTACCTGACAAACCATGTGCCGGCGGTTGGCAAGGTTACCGGTTTTACCGATATTATCAAACGGATCAACCAGGTGTTCAATGTTGATGAAAGCCCGGATGGACTGCAGCCGGTAGATTATTTGGCTAATACTTCACGCATCGAACCTTTGGTTCGCGGCACAGAGAGTTTTGATTTTGGATTCGGAGATTTTGGGTTTGACGATGATTTCGACAATGCTGCGGAACCGCAGAAACGGGAAACAGCCGCCCATGATATTGGCCAATACAGCGCTGCAGATCTGCTGGCCTTTCTCGACAGCGCCGCCGGAAAATCGCCCCATTTGAGCGGGAGCGACATCGTGCGGGAACTGAAGCGCCTCACCAATTACGACGGCATGGCCTATTATGAGATCCCCGCCGACCCGGAACGCTACGGAAAAGAAACGCCGGAAGAACTCCAGCGCCTTATCGCCAATTACCTGGTTCTGCTCGCCGGAGACGATGATTCGGGGTATTCCAACGACCCCCTTGAACCTACGGCGATACGGACGATGATACAGCTTCGCACGACTGGAAGCAAAGATTCGCAGGCGGTTATTGATATTATCAACGAATATATTGCAGTTAACTTTCCCAAAAACGTGCATGTAATAATCGGCGGCGGCGTAACCAACGAAATGGCGGTTACCGGTCTGATACTTAACTCCCAGATGATTTCAATCGTTATTTCAGTGCTTTTTGTGTTCATCATTGTCGCGGCTTCCAACAAATCGTTTATCGCGGGAATCATTGGCGCGGTTCCGCTGACCCTGGCAATCCTCTGCAATTTTGCCGTGATGGGCTTTATGGGAATCAAACTCAGCCTCGGAACCGCCCTTATCTCAAGCCTTGCCGTTGGCATCGGCATCGATTACACGATTCACTTTATCGAATTTTTCAAACAAGAATACCGGTCCGGCGAACAGGACTTCCTCCGCCGGACGTTCATCGGCTGCGGCAAGGCCATCATCATCAACGCACTGTCCGTAGGCGCGGGATTCGGGGTGCTTGCCTTGTCGCAGTTCATCATCATTGCGGAACTCGGCGCGCTCATCGCCCTGAGCATGATCATTACCGCCCTGGTAAGCCTTACGGTAATACCGGCCCTGTTAACGGTAATTAAACCGAAATTTATTTACGGGAATTAATGGCTGTTATTTCATCATTCGTTTACATTCGCGTAATTCGTTGACTCTTTTATGGCTTTTTGACTCACCGTTTCCGCTTCCACCTGATGTACACCTGCCGGCCTGTGCCGCCGGCCTGAGGGCGTTCCTCGGTTTCAAACTGGGGAATGGCGCGGAACATGTCGCCAAGTTTTTTAAAGCCGTAGTTGCGGGGGTCAAAGTCTGCCGAGCGGTTGTTGATCTTGTGTCCCACGCCGCCGAGGTAGGCCCAGCCGGATTCTTCGGCCAGGTCGTCCACCGTTTCCCGCAGCAGCTTGAGGAGCTTGCGGTCGACCTTAAAGTCCTTTTTCGGCCTGGCTGCCGGTTTTGAATCCTCGTCGTCGGATTCCTCCTGAATGTCCTTCAGTATTTCCGTGTAAATAAATTTGTCGCAGACCGAGACAAAGGCGCGGGGCGTTTTCTTTTCGCCAAAGCCGTACACCATGCGCCCGCTTTCCCGCAAACGCGCCGCAAGGCGGGTAAAGTCCGAGTCGCTGGAAACGATGCAGAAGCCGTCGAGCTTTTCGGTGTAGAGCAGGTCCATCGCGTCGATTATCATCGCCGAGTCTGTGGCGTTTTTCCCGGATGTGTACGAAAACTGCTGGATCGGCTGGATGGCGAATTCCAGCAGCCGGTCCTTCCATGAGCGGAGGTTGGTGCTTGTCCAGTCGCCGTAGATTCGCTTGACGCTGGCAATGCCGTATTTGGCAACCTCGTCCAAAAGCCCTTCGATAATGGCTGGCTGTGTGTTGTCCGCGTCGATAAGGACGGCAAGTTTGGCCTGGCTCATTCCGGTCTGCGGATTATCGCCAATCGGATAGCTTGAAAATGGCAGTAATGGCATAATTAACTCCTATATAAAGCGGCGGCATCGCCGCTTACGTTAATCGAACATTAACACGCAGTGTTAATGCTATCTCCTATGTAACGGTTTCAAAAATGGATTTTTTGATGCGCCTTAACAGGCTGATCTTACCCAAGGGAACACGAACCGCTTCATGAAGCGCCGCTTCCTGAAGCGCCGTTTCTGCTTTATCGTCCAACAGCTCGATGACCAAAATGCTCTCGCCCCCCGCTTTTTCCAGCGCCTTTGGAATTCCAAAAATATTTTCCTTCCTGCCCGGACAGACAACTTCCACCGGCGACTTCATGGCGATTGCCTGCTTCGCAATCAGGGCCTTGCCCGCATAATCAAGTCCCCGCGCCTCAAGTTTTTCATAGCGGACAATTGCCCCCTTTAGCTGGGATTCGCAGAGTACCAGCCGCCGATCGATGCGCGCCGCCAGTTCGTCCCGCTCCTCCGGGCCAAGGTTCATTGTGCTCAGTATAGAATGAAATCCATCAATTAAAGTAGAGGCCGGCGGTTCTTTTTCGGCGCCGGGTTTGGCAGACGGGGAAGGGCGCTGCGCTTTACCGGGAAGCGCCTCCGTTTGAAGCGGAGGGAAATAGCTGCGTCCCGTGCTGCCGTATAAACCATCGCCGTCAGCGCCATTGTTTTCAACGCGGCGGGCAATGATGTCAACGCCGGCTTTCCGCAGGGCGTCGCCGACTCGTTCTTCCGCTGTTTCCGGCAGCAGATAAATTCCCGGCGCGATAGTCTCGGTGATAAGGGCCGACAGCTGCCTTGTATCGGCAAGGTAGCGGCGTTCCGGCGACAGGGTCAGTAGCAGCCCCCTGCGTAAAACCACCTCGCTGTGGCGCTTTTCCCAGTCGTGCAGGGCAAAGACAAGGTTTTCGTCGATTCTGTCGTGCGACAGCCGCCGCAAAAGATCGATTATTATCCTGGCGGTAATTCCCCGGTTAAAAGCCGATACGGCGGAATCCCTCGTTAATTCAAAGCGGATATTCATGCCGGCTTCAATCACGCGCGAAAAGGCGGCAATGTCGATGGCATCGTTATACGCAATCTCGGGGTACAGCAGCATGGAAAAAGGGGTATCCATGGCGATAGCGCCTTCCCTGGGAGGCTCGTCCCCTTTCGTAGGCACGTCTCCTTTTGGAGACCCGTCTCCTTTGGGAGACATGTCTCCTTTTGGAGACGAAGAATCCGTCAGCGCAAGCCAGCACCTGTCCGATTCCATTGCGATCAGGCCCGTGTTTTCCATTGCGCCGATAAACATTTCGCCGTTAACCGGTGCGCTGCCGCGGTTCAGCATATACATGAGCCTGTACAGCGCCGGTATGGGGTAAAAAGTAAAGGCATCCAGCGAGCAAATTATCTGATGCATCAATACCGCGCAATTACGGAGCTTTTCGCGGAGCAGCCAGGGGGAAATGGAAAATGCGCCTTCACCGGGCGGCGTATTTTCTTCGGCGGGCCTGCCGTCTTTTTTTAAAGCGGAATCCCGGTAACAGTAAATGGCTGCCGCGCAATATTCCATCCGTTCCTGCCGGCTCAGGTAGTCAAAGGATTCAAACCGGTTGTAATCGGGGAACAGGTATTCGTCCTTGATATAGAACAGCCCCAAAATCCGCATAGCCCCGATGATCGTTTCCAGCGGCAGATTGGGAAAGGCTTTTTTTGCGGAGTTGAGTATCTTTCGGCGTATGGTTCCCGCCGACCAGTAAAAGTCTTTGTTTTGGGATACAAAGGAAAGCAGCGCCGCAAGCATCCTGTCGTCCAGATGAACCGTTTTGCCGGGGGGAATTTCCTCCATGCCGCTTGACGGAAACAATAGCGATTTGTCTGCGGCAAGCGGCGACAGAATCGATTTAAGGACGGGATTAAGGGCGAGGCGGCCCTTGCCTTTTTCAAAAAACCGGTAAACGATAAACCGTTCCTCAAGGTTTACAACCGAATCGGTGAGTTTGGCATAGCTTATTTCGCCGGAAAAGAACGTTTCCAGTTCGCCGGGAGCCGGCTCTTCCAGGGAGGCAATCGCCGTAATAATGCGGCGATCGTTTTTGTCAATATAATTTGCTATATTTTTTTTGATGTCGCTGCGGGACAGGAATTTTTCCAGATCGCCCATCAGTGTCTGTTTGCTGTAGGGGGTTTTAATCTTTCCGAATACCGTCCGCATCAGCTCAAAGAACGCACTGTCGGGCAGGGTCATCATCGACTCTTTCCAGAAATCTGTCTGGCGAAAGATACCGTTTTTCATTTTTCACTGCTCCAATGCTGAATTGAGTATTTATATCCCTGCTCGGCAAGAAACTTCTGCCGGTTTGCGGCAAAATCTTCTTCCACCGTATGGCGGGAAACCAGCGTAAAAAACAGCGCGTTGCGGCGGGGGCAGGTGTGCACTTCGTGCGCTTGCACTTCGTGCACATTCCCTTTGGGCCGTAAAATTCTCCCCAGCCGCTGCGCTTCCTCCTGCCGCGATCCGAACGAGCCGGAAACCTGCACCGCCATCGAAGCGTCCGGCAGGTCGATGGCAAAATTGGCGACCTTTGACGCTACTATTATCCTCAGTTCGCCGCGCCGGAAGCTGTTGTAAATCCGCTCCCTTTCGGCGTTAGGTGTTTTTCCGGTTATCAGCGGGGCGTTTAACAGTTTTGCCAGCGAGTTAAGCTGGGCAAGGTACTGCCCGATGACGAGTATCTGATCGTCTCCGTGGTTTTCTACAAGCTGCAGGGCAATTTCTTCTTTGAGCGGATTCTCGCTGGCTATGCGGTACTTTTCGCGCGGAGCGGCGACGGCGTACGGTATTTTGAGTCTTTCCGGCAGATCGAGGCGTATCTCCGTGCAGAGCGCCTCGGCGATCCAGCCCTTGCTCTCAAGGTCCTTCCAGGGAACGTCGTAGCGCTTGGGCCCGACCAGGCTGAACACCATGTCTTCCGCGCCGTCTTCGCGGATCAGTGTCGCCGTAAGCCCGAGGCGGCGCACCGCCTGCAATTCCGCCGTTACGCGAAATACCGGGGCGGGCAGCAGGTGGACTTCGTCGTAGATGATAAGCCCCCAATGCCGCTCGCGGAACAGCCTGAAATGGGGAAAACCGGCGCCGCGTCCGGGCCGCCAGGTGATGATCTGGTAGGTGGCTATAGTCACCGGCGCGACCGATTTAGAATCGCCGGAATATTCGGCGATCTGCTCGCGGCTTAACTCGGTCTTGTCCAGCAGTTCTTCGATCCACTGGTGCACCGCCGCGACGTTGGTCGTTAAGATCAGGGTGTTGGTTTTTAAAAGCGACATTATCACCATGCCGACGATGGTCTTGCCGGAACCGCAGGGCAGCGCCACCACCCCGTAGCCGGAACCCGCGCCGCCGTTGCCCAGCACGGTCCGGGCAGCCTCCAATTGGTAGTCTCTTGGGGTAAAAGGCTTTCCGGACAGGCACTCGCTGCGCAGGGCGATCTCAAGGTCTTCGCCTTTCAATAGCGGCGCTTCGTCCTGCACCGGCCAGAGCCGGCGTATAAGTTCCTGTTTTACCGTTCCCCGGTCGACCAGCCGCAGCATAAAGCCATTGCCGGTTTTTGTTAATATTTTTTCCAATGATTTTAGTGCCATTACTTCGGCCCGCACCGCCGGGTCTTCAATGCTCAGGAAAAGCATTTCGCCATCGTCTGCCGGAAGCATCCTGATCTTTCCGTAGCGGGACATCGTATCGGAAAAGCCTTCGATTATTCCCGAGGGAATCTGGTAGCGGCTGTGTTTGCCAAGAACGTTAACAATATCTTCTGCTTTAAAACCGGCACTTGCAGCGTTCCACAGGGACAGGGGCGTGATGCGGTATGTGTGGATATGTTCTGGCGACTTTTCCAGTTCCGCGAAAGGAATTATCGCCGAACGGGCTTCTTCCGCTTTTTCAGCATGAACGTCGAGCAGCAGGGTTTTATCGCTTTGAACAATCAGAGCCTTGGGCAATGGTACCTCTCTATTTTCAGCTTAGCCTTCAAACGGCTTGCTATACAGCCTTAACTGATGTATAGTATATATATGAATTGTAGTCTGGCAGAGCTATTCGGGATGATCGGCGGGGAGGGGGAAGATACAGCCGCTATGCAATGCGTCGGGGGACTGTTCGGCGAACCGGAAGAAAGCGGCAAACGATCTTTGCATTTTAACGAAGCGGACATTGCAATAATCGCCGCCCTGCATTCGGATATTCCACTCGACGTTTCCGCCCTGCCGCCAGTTGCCCGCCGCCTGTACGCCCTTTCCGGCGATGCAACGTCTGCCAATGCCATCAGGGCGGCAGGTTCCCCCGGCGCGTTTTACGCGATTGTCCGCGCATGGATGAGCGAACTTCCCTTAAAGGCGGAGATTGTCCGCTTCGGGCGAAAGGCGCTTGCTGCGGCGGACCGGCAGGCGGCGAATCGTGCCGCCACCGACCGCGGCGATCCCGACGTGCTGGCGGTAGAGGCGGCGGCATACAAGGTCTGGCACGAGTTTGACCGGCTGCGCGGCCTGCTCCGGTTTGCCCCCGACGCTGACGGCGCATACATTGCCCGCTGCGAGCCGGATCATTTTGTTCTTCCCGCATTGGGGCCGCATTTCAGGGAACGCTTCGGCGGGACGCCCTGGGCAATCATCGACGAGAAGCGCCGCCTCTGCCTCCGCTGCGACTCAGGACACGAGTTAGAACTTTTTAATTGCCTACGAGGGACACATACCCCGCCCCCTCAGGCAAAACTTGAATCACACTTAAAACAATGCCCCGGTGGGGCGGGGGGGCAGCGCGGGGCTTGCGAAAACTTCTGGGATTCCCCGCCGGAGGAGACCAGGGAAAAAAATCAAAAACCAGGCGCAGAACTAATGCTGCCCGGTACGCAAGACGTAGAAACACCGCATAACCCTGAAACCTCCGATAACCCGATACAAGAAACCAAGCCGGGCAGGGGCTCCGCAGGCGGCATCCCCCAGGTTTTCGCAAGCCCCGCGCCGCCCCCCCGCCCCGCCGGGGAATGGGAGGACCTCTGGCGGCTTTATCACAAAACAATCAACAACGAGAGCAGGAACAACCCTGATCTGCAGAAGCAGTTCATGCCCAAACGCTACTGGAAATACCTAACGGAAATGTAAGGTTTTACTTTTTCTTGTTGGCGATATCCACCCAGACAGCCAGAAGCAGAATGAACCCCTTGACGATGTATTGGATCATGATGGGCAGGTTCATCAGGCTCATGCCGTTGTCCAGGCTCGCCATTACCAGCGCGCCGATGATTGCTCCGAAGATCGTACCGATGCCGCCTGACGGACTCGTTCCGCCGATGATGCAGCTCGCAATGACCTCAAGCTCAAAGCCGTTCCCTGCGGCGGTGGTTGCCGCATTAAGGCGCGAAGTAAACATTAAAGCGCCCACGGCGGACATGGTTCCCATCAGCATACAGATGCCCATTATCGTCTTTCGTATGTTGACACCCGAAAGTCTGGCGGCTTCCATGTTGCCGCCGATGGCGTATACATGGCGGCCAAAAGGAGTCCTGGTGGTGATGATGGTAAAGATTCCCGCCACGGCAAGCAAAATCAAAACCGCGTAGGGAATGCCCCGGTAATCGGCAAGCACCATGCCAAGCGAAAAAATAGCGACGGAGATAATAACCGCTTTTGCAATTGCCAGAGAGGGCCTCAGGACGGTAAAGCCGTTGCGGATACGTTTTTTTCTGGTGTGCACTTCCGAAAAATTAAAGGCAAGCAATGCAATTACGACCAGAATTATCGTAGTCATATGGTAATAGCCTTCGCCCGAAAATGTCGGAATGTAGTTCTGGCCTATCGCTTTGAATCCCTCGCTGAATTCTCCGATGGTGACGCCTTTCGTTATCATCAGGGTAAATCCCCGGAAGGCGGTCATGCTTGCCAGGGTAACGATGAACGCCGGAACCTTCCGGAACGCAATCCAGTAGCCGTGCCAGCAGCCCACGGTAAAGCCGGCCGCAAGGGTGATAAAAATCGCAATCACCGGGTGAACGCCCTGCCGGGACATCAGCCAGGCCGCCAGCGCGCCCAGCGTTCCGCAGACTGATCCTACCGACAGATCGATATTTCCCGCTACCATAACCAGTACCATGCCGCTGGTCATGGTGGCGATGGTAACCATCTGCATAAACAGGTTGGAAAGGTTGCGCGAAGACAAAAAGATCCCTTTGGTTAATATTGAAAATATAACCCAGATGAGCAGCAATGCGGCGATCATCGTGTATTGCCGCGCATTATTTCGTATAACGGCAGCCAATGCCGTGCCCAATGATTCTTCTTTCGGCCTGTCAAGTTCGCCCAATGTGTTTTCCTCCTGCCGCATGGCTGCTGTGCGTTGCGTAGCTGCTACGCGTGGCATAGCTGCTATGCGTTGCATAGCTTAGCACTTTTTCCTGTGTTGCGTCGGCTTTCAGCAGCTCGCCCGTGATCGTTCCCTCGTGCATCACCAGAATTCGGTCGCTCATTCCCAGTATCTCCGGCAATTCCGACGAGATCATGATAATCGCTATGCCGCTTTCGGCGAGGTTCTGCATGATGGCGTAAATTTCATACTTTGCCCCAACGTCTATACCCCGTGTCGGCTCGTCAAGAATAATCACCTTTGGTTTGGTCAGCAGCCATTTGCCCAGGGCGACTTTCTGCTGATTGCCGCCGCTCAAATTCTGCACCAATTGTTCAATCGACGGTGTTTTAATCCGCAGTGATTTTACCATCTGTTCTACGGCGGCAAGTTCGACATCCTGATCGATTAAACCTGCCTTGTTCAGCCGGGAGTACAGGCTCGCCAGGGCCATGTTGTTTCTTACGTTCTGGATAAGGATCACTCCGCTGCCCTTCCGGTCTTCGGAAAGGTAGTTGATCCCTGCGCTGATTACATCGCCGGGAGTGCGCGTAGCAACGGGGCTGCCGAAGAGCAGCGCTTCGCCGGAACTCCGTTTTCCCCACACGCCGAGAAGGCTCAGCATCAGCTCGGTTCTGCCCGCGCCCATAAGGCCGGCAATCCCCAGTATCTCCCCCTTGCGCACGGACAGGCTGATGTTGTTGAGGGCGATTTTTCCGGCAACTTCGGGATCATACACGGTCCAGTTTTTTATTTCGAAGGCCGTTTCGTTTTCGGCGATTTCTTCCGGTTTTCTGCTGGATTGCGGATAACGCTGGGTTAATTCCCGCCCAACCATCAGCGATATGAGTTTGTCTTCGTCAAGTTCCGTTTTGTCGTAGGTTCCCTTTGTTTTGCCGTCGCATAGCACGGTAATCCGGTCGGCAATGGAAAACACTTCTTTGAGTTTGTGGGAAATAAAGATGCAGGTCATGCCCCGTTCGCGGAAAACCCGCAGAAGATCCATCAGGTGATCGATTTCCGTTTCGGTCAGCGCAGAGGTCGGCTCGTCGAGCACAAGAATACGGGCCTTCTTCGCGACGGCCTTGGCAATTTCGACAAGCTGCTGCGTTCCTATTCCCAGGCTGATCACTTTAACGGCGGGGTTTATCTTCAGCCCCACCTCGTCCAGCGCTTTCCTCGCCCGTAACAGCGTGGTGTCCCAGTCGATAAGTTTTGTTTTATCAAGAATTTCATTTCCGAGAAAAATATTTTCGCTAACGTTCATGTATTTGATGAGGGCCAGTTCCTGGTAGATAACCACCACTCCCGATTTTTCGCTGTCCTTAATCGATTCAAATTTTTTTACATTGCCGTCTATTACGATTTCGCCGCTGTAGGCGCCCCCCGGATGCACGCCGCTGAGGATTTTCATTAAGGTTGATTTTCCCGCGCCGTTTTCTCCTACCAGCGCGTGTATCTCGCCTTCCCTGACGCTGAAATTAACTTCATCAAGGGCGACTACGCCGGGAAACTCCTTGCGTATCTGCCGCATTTCCAGAATATTTCCGCCCATGAAATGCTCTTTTGGGGACTGGGGACTAAGGGATGGCTGGTTTCCAAACGATACGGTTTGGCAACATACTTAGCTTATTTTCAATATCCCCTTGTCCCCGTCATCAATTTTTGCCCCCAGTCTTCTTATCGAAAATCCGATTCCTGGAAGAATCCGCTGGCGATCAGTTCTTCGTGGTAGTTGTCCCTGGTAATCTGCGTAACGGGGAACGGAAGCGTGGGTACAGCGTAAGTTCCGTCGTCCTCGACCGCAGTCGCGCCGGGATCCTGTCCGCGGGCGATTTTTACCGCTGCTTCCCAGGCTGCTCCTGACATTTCGCGGCAGTTGAAGAAGACCGTCATGCTTTGGGTTCCTTCGATGATCCGTTTTATGGCATCGGTTTCGCAGTCCTGGCCGGTAACGATTACACTGCCCGCCATACCCTGGGCCGCCAGCGCCTGGATAACGCCGCCCGCCGTTCCGTCGTTGGGGGCGATAACTCCCTGAACGTTGTTGTTGGTAAGGGTCAGCGCCTGTTCCATGTGCTTAAGCGCTTCACTCGGTTCCCAGTCCATGCAGTCCTGCTCCAGCACGATGCTGTACACTCCGCTGTCGAGTTTGGCCTGCATCGCGGCCTTTGCCCCTGCCGCCAGCGGAATGCAGGTGCTGTCGCCCGGGTCGCCCTTAAGGAACACGATGTTGCCGCTTCCCAGGTTGTTTGCCATGTAATCGCCCATCGCGTAACCGATGCGGAACTGGTCAAAGGTAACGTAGAGGTCGACATCGGCGTTGGCTACCAGGCGGTCATAGGAAATGACGGGAACCCCTGCCTTACGGGCAATGTCGACGATGTTTTTGGCGGCGCCTTCGTCATGCGGCGCGAGGATTAAGACCTTTATACCCTGCGTGATAAGGTTTTCGCACTGTGACTGCTGACGGGCCGCGTTGTTATCTGCTATCTGGACAAGTATCTCAACATCGCCCATGGCTTTTGCCGCCGCCTCGAATCCTTCTTTGTCCCAGACCCACCGCTGTTCCCGCTGCGTCGGCAGCGACACCCCGATTTTCAGTTTGCCGGAATCCTGCGCCGCTCCCTTTGGCTTGCAGGCCGCAATGCCCAATACAGCCGAAGCGATTAGCAATAATGCCAATACTGTTCTTGCTTTTTTCATACAATCCTCCCTATTGATTTTTGCACACCATACGTTTGTGTTTTCGGTATATGGTATCCCATATAATATACAAATACGGTATACTATGCAATAACCCAATGGCGCAGATATTACATGAAACAGCAGAGCGGCAAAAACGGGCGCTCCTGGTCAGCCTTAAAAACGAGAGAGGAAGAAACTCCAGCAGCAGCGGCCTGGGCGATGAGGACGCGGGTTCGCCATTCATGGTGCAGGAACTGCGTAGGCTCGCGGAAACCCTGGAACTGGAAATCGCCGGGCACGAGATCGTCAACGTCCGGGACCGGCAGCCAAAGTTCGGCATGGGAAGCGGGAAGGCCGCAGAACTGGCGGAGATGGCGGCTGCCCTGGAAGCGGACTGCCTGGTCTTTGACTGGGAGCCTAGCCCTTCACAGCAGCGGAACTGGGAGGATCTTGCGGGGATTCCCGCGCTGGACAGGCAGGAACTGATAATCCAGATTTTTGCGAAACGGGCGGCGACAAGGGAGGCCGATTTGCAGGTGCAGCTTGCCGAACTGAACTACCGGCTGCCGAGGCTGGCGCACAAGTACATCGACCTTTCCCGGCAGCGGGGAGGGCGCTACGGAACGCGGGGGGCGGGCGAAACGCGGCTCGAAACCGACCGCCGCAAAATCGAACAGCGGATACATAAACTCGAAAAGGAAATTGAGGAAGTGGCGAAGCAGCGGCAGGTGCAGCGGCGGCAGCGTGAGCGCCACGGCCTGCCGGTCTGCGCCCTGGTGGGCTACACCAACGCCGGCAAGTCCAGCCTGCTCAACGCCCTTACCGGCGCAGATGTTTTTGTCGAGGACAAACTCTTCGCCACGCTGGACGCCACAACCCGCCGCTTTGAGCCTGCGCCGGGCATGGCGGCGCTGCTTACCGATACGGTGGGCTTTATCCGCCGCCTGCCCCATTCCCTGATCAGGGCGTTCCGGTCAACGCTGGAAGAAGCGGCTCATGCAAGCCTGCTGATCCACGTCCTCGACGCGGCGGATCCCAACATCGAAAGCTGCCGCCAGACGACGGTTTCGGTCCTGCGCGAACTGGGGGCGGGAGAAATTCCCGTTATCACCGTGCTGAATAAATGCGATTGTATCGCGGAAAAGGCGGAAGTGCAGGCGATGCTTGCCGGTTTTGACGAAAGCATTGCGGTATCGGCAAAAGACGGCTCCGGGCTGGAAGAACTTAAAAAGCGGATCGCCCTTGAGCTGGCACGCTGTAAAAATTAAAACTTTTCTCTGGATACCTCTCACAGAGGCACAGGGGCACAGAGTTTTAGTCGTATTAAGCATACTTCGTTCCTCTGTGCCTTGGTGCCTCCGTGTGAGTAATTGGAGAAAGAATGTATCATAGCTTTGAGGAGCTACATACTACAGGGAGTTATCGTGAATAAATTGCAGCGGATTTTATTGTTTGTTCTATTGTTCGGAACGATGCTGTTATTCGGGATGATCGAAAACATCAAGGGGGTTTCCTATCCCCTTATCAAAGAAGAATTCGGCGCTTCCTGGGAACAGCAGGGACTGATGGTGTCAATGCTCTCGATTGCCTATGTTGGCTTCAGTATTGTTGCGGGCATATTCCTCGGTCGCTTCGGGATAAAGCCCTCGTTCCTGTTCGGATTTGCCGCGCTCTGTATCGGCCTTGTTGCGGCATTTTTCATGCCGGGGTTCTTCCTCGCGGCGGCGGCCCTGTTCGTAGTCTTTGCCGGATTCGGCTTTTTTGAGATCGGCATTAACGCGCTGGCTTCGCGGCTCTTTGTGACCAAGGCCGCCCTGCTGATGAATCTGCTCCACTCGTTCTACGGCATCGGGGCGATGATCGGGCCAAGGGCCGCAGGCATTATCGCGGGCAGCGCGCATTTCAGTTGGCGTTCGGTGTACCTCTTTTCCGTGCCGCTGGCGCTGGTTCTCTTTATCCCGGCGATAATCGTTCGCTTTCCCGAAGACGGCCCGGAAAGCGTCGCCATTGACGGCAGCGGTAACAGTGCCGCCGACAGCGCGGGGCGCAAAAGTTTCTTTGACGCGCTGAAATCCCCCATGGTGTGGATCATGTCCCTGTGCCTGGGCCTGGCGGTCGCCGTCGAGATGAACAGTTCAAACTGGGGCCCCATGTATTTTCAGGACGTATACGGCCTGAATGCCAGCACTACCGGCGCGTCATTTCTTTCGGCATTTTTCCTTGTTTTCACCGTTTCCCGCCTTGTCTGCGGCCCCCTGGTCGAACGCATCGGCTATATCCGCACCCTCCTTGGCGCGGCGTTTATCGTTCTGGCGATTTTTGCCGCGGGCTTTTTCCTTGGGGAACGGGGAATCTACGTGCTGCCCGCGCTGGGTTTCTTTGTCGCCCTGCTCTGGCCGACGATGATGGCGGCG
>WRJO01000033.1 GCA_009778545.1 Treponema sp.
GCATACAAACAATCCAACAGGCGGCAGAAAAATCTTTTTCACGGCAAACGATATCCGGCGCGGCGCATGGGTGACAAGCGGCGCGTGGGTGCCTGACACCGAATTACCCATTCTAGTTTGTTTTATGAATTGTATTTTCACTGAATTTTTCAGCTAAAGTGTAAAAAATAGTATGTAATTTTAATAAAATGTCTCTAAGAAAATAAAATATTGGTAATAATAAAATATTTTTAATAATTATTATGGTTAAATATACGAAATGTCTTAAATTGAAATTTCATCTAAAAAATATGCTTGACAAAACCCTGTTAAAATGTTAAATTCAAAAAAACACTGATACAATGAAAGCGGTTATTGATAAATTTCGTTTAGGAGAATTTTATGAAAGGTAAAATTTATTTTGGATTAATAATAATTTCGGTATCATTTGTATACCCCCGGGGACAATAAATACTTGTTATAAATTAGAGATTATGAAAAATAAAATTGGTTGCATTATTTGTTTGTTATTTCTTATATTGTACGATTCAATATTTGCACAGGAAAATGATGAAGAAAATGTACAAGATATTATTACACAAAAATCAGATAATTTAAATAAATTACCGCAAAATTTTCTTATACAGGGGAATAATCATTTTAATATATTTTTCTTTCAGTTTATAGATGGTACCCCAGTTTGGCGAAGAGAGGCGACCATGTTGATAAGCAATGTTCCAGCAAACCAAGATTTAATGAAACAAATAAAACGTGGAACTATAGCAAGTTGGGTAACATTTGGTCTTATGATTATAACTGGTGGAACTGCGATAACTTATATTTCATGTGATTTTCATAGATCAGAAATTGTATTTCCCATCCTCATTGGTTCGTTTGTTGGGTCAGGAATTACGTTCACTCTAGCAAACGGCCAAACAAATAAAAAATATTTACGAGCGGTAGATAATTACAACCTGTATATACTTGGTCTACAATAGCCGGAACGACCTAGTATCATGTCACTATTCAAAAAGTGGATATAAGTGTTTGAGTTTAATCCGGACATCCAGCCCTCCCAAAGACAGCGGCAACCGACGTATCCGCCTGATTTGTCTGATCGATCAGACAAATAACTACGAGTATCAACAGCCCCGCCCTCTGTCGGGTCTCCTGTTTCCAATGCGTCACAGGCAGCGTGGATGACTTTCTAAAAATAAAAAGCGATGCCATTATCTATATTTGCGCTTATTATTATTGCCAGTTTGCCATCGAAATAAACAGTATTGCCCCGAATGGCCACTTAATGCTTGTCACTTGCAGCAGGGCTGGAAATTCATTCTATCAATATAGATACTCTTTTCCCTGTTATTTATTACTTATTACCTGTTAACCGTTCACTCTTCTTCCTCCGTGTTCTCCGCGCCTCTGCGTGAAATATTTCCAATCAAGTCTCGCGCACGATGGCAGGTTTCCACTACCTCCCGATCGGGCCTCCGATCATCACGCCCTCGGTAAGAAAGTCAACCCGCTTTCCCTCAATTAGAAATTGCACGTCGCTCACGCTGGGGAACTCCGTGGCTGTCCAGACAATCTGCCGTATCTGCGCGGCGCAGCCTTCCCTGCCAAAGGTGTTGTACTGAAACTCTTCGCTGAAATTCAGGTAGGCGGTGCTTCCCCTGATCATTGCTGAAATAATCCGCGTGTCGGGCGGGATAAAGTTTTGAAGGCCGCGGCCTTCTTCTTCCGCCGTGGGTCCGGCAAGCAACGCGCCGATGCAGTCAAGAAGGGGGGAGTCCGAAACCCTGATCCTCCGGCCGGCCTTTGTCAGCCGCAATTCGTCGCCGCCCCTCGCGGTCTGCATAAAGTAGATGTCCCTGTCGCGTATGTCGCCGGGCCTTTCGGTACTGGCCGAAGGCGACGGCGCGGGCGGCTGTTCCGTCTGCTCCTGCGGCGTTTGAGTCGGAACCGGTTCCGGCGACGGCTCCGCAATTACCGGCGCTTGTTCCTGCTGTCCGCTTTGCGGCGGCGGCGTTTCCGTAGCTGGCGACTGCGCCCTCGGCTGGCCGGCTGGCCCTTCCGGCGCAGTGGGCGTTTCAGTCTGAGTCGGCGGCGTTTGAACCGGCGGCGATTGATCGGCTCCCGTCTGCCTCGGCGGAGCGCTCACACTGTTCCTGACTTTCGGCAGCAGTACAAAAAAAGCGGAGATAAGCGCAATGATCGCAAAAAGCAAAATAATCATTGATAGACGACTGCGGCCCTGCCTGCCCCTGGATGAGGTTTTTCGGGGGGGCTTTTTCGCGGTTTTTCTGGCCTTTTGGGCGCCGGTTTTCCGTACTGCCATAGGGCAATGATAGGGCAAAGATGCGAAGCGGTCAATTATCAAAAAAATTCATTTTTTTACTTTTTTATTAAAGCAAAACGCAACATTGCGCCATATAGAGGGTGGAGGATAGACAATGAAACGTTTGTGTCAAATCTTGGTGTTTTTGTGCGTTCTGCTCTGCATGGCCTGCGGGCCTACTATCGAAGAAGATCCACTGGGGCCAGATTTTTCCGGCTCTGATCCGATCGACAACGAAACCGTGACGCCTTCGCCCGATCCCGATCCTGGCGAATACGAAACAGAAGAACCTGGCCCTGATCCCCAAATACCGGAGCTCCGGTTTCTCGGCTGCATCATTGTTTCGGAAAAGGAAATTGATTTTGTGTTTTCGGGCCCGGTACAGGTTGTTTCGCTGGATTTTGATCCCGTCCTGACGATCGAATCTGTTAATGAGGGCAGCACGGTTACGGTATACCTGGAAGAAGGTTTCAGATGGGGAATTCCGTTTACCGCCGACATAACCGCCGAAGACGAGTGGGGAAATGAACTTGCAGTGCAGGTTCTCTTTGAAACGGAGGCGCCGCCGCTTGTGTTCCTTGCCGCAGAGGTGGCGTCGGAAACGGAAATCTGTTTTGAATTTTCCGTGCCGGTGCAGGTAATCTCGCTGGCTTTCAATCCCGGCCTTTCGATAGAGTCTATCGAAGAAGGCAGCACGGTGGCGGTGCGCCTGGCAGAAAACCTTGCGCCGGGACTCAGGCTCGAATGTGAGATTGCCGCCCGCGACGAGTTCGGAAAAACAATCAACGTGCAGATTCCCTTTTTCATTAGAAACTACCGCGTCCCGCAGATGGTGATCAACGAGCTGCGTACCGAGTTTTCCAGGCCCAGGTCGGAATTTATCGAATTTAAAATGATCACCGCCGGAAACCTCGGCGCGCTGCGGGTGTATATCGCGGGAAATTACCGTGCGCCGATGGTCTACGAATTTCTGCCGGTGGAAGTTCAGGCGGGCGAATACGTGGTGCTGCACCTGCGTACCCTGGACGATGAATGCAGGGACGAATACGGCAGCGACCTTGCCGAATCGGGCGGGACAGATTCTTCTCCGGATGCGCGCGACTTCTGGATACCCGGCTCTGCAAAATTGCTGCATAAAACCGACGCGGTCTATGTGGCCGATCAGGACGACCGCGTGCTGGATGCGGTGATGATAGCCGAAGCCCCCGACGCATGGTGGAACCGGGACTACTTTGCCGCCGCCGCCGAATTCCTGTTCGCCCAGGGCGCGTGGAAATCACCGGCGGGAGGGGTATGCGCCCCGGCGGACGCGGCAAGCAGCGCCAAGATCGGTTCCGCTTCAACCCGCAGCATTTCCAGGGATGAGACTGTGCCGAACACCAGCACCGCCGCAGACTGGTATGTCACCATAACCGGCGGGGCGACTCCGGGGCAGCCGAATAATCCCAATCGCTTTAATTAAGACATGGAAATTCGCCGTGTTTGCAAAAGCGGAACAAATTGGCTATAGTAAGCCATGCGCAACAAATTGACCGACGAGCTTGCTGTTTGCGGCCTTAAAGCCGTCCTTGCCCTGGCGGAGCATCATCCTGAAACGATAAACCGCCTCTTTCTGCGGGAGGATCGTTTTTACGGATTTACCGCCGTCTGCAAACAGCTTGCACAGCGCAAGCGTCCGTACAAGATATGCGAAAGCGAAGAGCTGGAGCGCATATGCAAAAGCGTTCACCATCAGGGAGTTGTAGCGATGGCAGTCGCGCCGGTAATAGAGCCGCTGACCATGGAAGACCTGGATTTTTGGGCAAGCGAAGGCAAGACGGGCCTTGTGCTGCATGACGTCGGCAACGATCACAACCTGGGGGCGATTGCCAGGGCGGCGGCTTTTTTTGACGCGCACTTTATCGTCCTGAACGAAGGCGACAGCGAAGTTCAGCTGACCACCAGCGCCTACCGCGTCGCCGAAGGGGGCATGGAGCATGTCGCCATGCGAAAAGTCGGCAGCACCGCCGCGTTTTTGAAAGACGCGGCAAAAAAAATTATCGTTATCGGAACCGACACCCGCGCGCGCCGGCGCATCGGGGACCTTCCCGGCATTGTACAAGACCATCCGCCGACTTTCCCCGGCAAGCGCCCCGGCATCGCCCTGGTGCTGGGCAACGAGGAAAGCGGCCTGCCATCAGAGGTAAAAAACAACTGCACGTGCCTTCTGCGCGTTCCTGGAACGGGCAGCATCGAAAGCCTCAACGTGTCCCAGGCGGCGGCGCTGTTCCTCAGGGAAATATACGAACTGTAATTTTACTCACTGATTATTATATCCAACAAATATTATATATTATTTACAATGAAAACTGAACCTATGCATAAAGCCAAAAATTCCATTCCTCCCACAAAATGGTAGCCCAGCCATGCAGTTAGAAACGCTATTCCCTGTATTATTCCGACAATGATCAGCGGAACGAGCCATAGTGCTTTCTTCCTGATGGTTATGTCTATAACAATTCCGATATACACCAATATGGATGCAAAGTAATTATGTATGGCAATGTATTCAATAAAATATGAGCTAAATGATGCCAATGCCAAAAAACCTATTCCTGTAAACCATTTATTGTAAAGAAGCCAGCAGCCAATTATAAATAAATAGAAAGTATAAAAATAAACCCTGTTGATGTCCATTCCCATTATCGAAGAATAACTTGCCTTGCCGTGCAATAAACCATCCAGAAGCCCTGTAATGATGTATCCAAACAACAAAACATACGTTGCCATTTTTTTAATTAAATATTTTTTCAAAATTGTTTCTCTTTTGCTAATACATTATGAATTTAAAGGGGGTTTGTCAATTAATATCATCCTTCATGCTTCCCAACCGCGCCGCTTTGACAAAGATGTCTTTCAGGTAGCGGCCCTCCCGTTCCGTTAAACCGGCGCGGCAGACAAGGTCGCGCAGAAAGCGGGCCTGTTCCTCGCGGCCGGGTTTCTTGTAAAAGCCGAGTGCGGCAAGGGCGCCGGTAATGTCGGAAGTCAGATCGTCTGCCGCCTGCCGGGCAAGGGGAGCCCATTCGCCTTTCGGTGGTTCAGGGCCGTTCCCCGCCCCGCCAAAAGCAAGGAACAGCTCGTAGGCGTAGATCTGCACGGCGTGGGAAAGGTTGAGGGAGGGAAACGAGTCGGAAACGGGGATATGCGAGGCGAGGCTGCAGAAATTCAGCTCTTCGGCGTTCAGGCCGGTGCGTTCGTTGCCGAAAACCAGGGCGACCGTCTGCAGCCCGTCCCTTTCGGCAAGCATCTGTACGAGGACGCGGGGTTCCAGGGTGATGCTTTTGCGCTTCCTGCCCCGACGGCGGGTGGTTCCCACCACAAGCGAACAATCATTCGCCGCCAGTGCAAGGCTGTCGAAAAAGCCCGCATTGCTCCAGATGTCCCCGGCATGAATCGCCCGCGCCAGCAATGTCTGTTCGTCCAAAGCCCCAGGCGCGACCATCCGCAGGCGGGAAAGGCCCATGTTTTTCATCACCCTGCACACCGCCCCGACATTGCCCGGTTCGGATGCGCGGCACAGGATCACCACAATGTCCGACAAAACCATAGGTCATTCTAGCACGGTTGTTGATTGCACGAATGTCGATTTGACAAAAATGCAAAAAAATGCAAAAATATACAATGAGGGAATGTTATGGTCAACAATGAAATAGTCGCCGGATTTGATGACGAAAAAGACGAAAGCCTGAAGATCAAGCTCCAGAGGGTTGACAATGTGGACGGATGCCTTGTCCTGACTCTGAACGGATACATCGATACGTACAATTCCAATTACTTTCAAAAAAGGGTTCAGAAAACGATTGAAGCGGGTTTTACCCGGCTAATCTTCAGCTGCGGCGGCCTTAACTATGTTTCTTCAACGGGCATCGGCTCTTTTACCGCCTTTCTGAAAACGGTAAAGCCCAAGGGGGGCGATTTGGTGCTGCTGGAAGTACAGCCCAAAGTCTACGAAGTGTTCCAACTGCTTGGTTTTTCCCAATTTTTCAATATTAAAGCCAACCTTGACGAATCAATCAGTTTTTTCCAGGGCGGCGCCGACGAAGCCGCTGCGGTATCTTTTCCCATCGTTTTTACATGCCCCATCTGCTCCAAAAAGCTCAAGGCGGTTAAGACGGGCCGTTTCCGCTGTTCGGAGTGCAAGACGATCCTTTCCATCGACAACGCCGGGGCGGTTTCGCTGGGCTGACAGGCTGCATAGCAACCTGTGGAAAACCTGTTGATAAAGCCGGCTCGTTTTTGCCGGGTGTATCTCTTTCTATACAAAATAGCCACCCCACGATATATTGCAAATAACAGGTGAAGCTAAATCGTTGTTGGATAACGATTTACACGATCTGTTACAAGTAATTAACGGTTTTTCGCCCGGAAATCGGCAGATTATGCCCGAAAAATCCCATTTTTGGCGATTTCATGTGAAATTTTGCCTGTGGATAACCTGTGGGGAAAGCCATTTGCTTCAAGGTCTTGCATTCGGCCTTTTCTCGTGTTAATCTTAAGGTGTGAGAAAATTGGCCCGGCTGGCGCTGCTTTTTAGTCTCAGTTTTGCGATTATCTTCCTTGCGTCGGCAGGGATGCGCTATTTGGCGATTCGGCTTGACTGGGTAAAGGCGCTGTCCCGCCAGACGGAATCCCCCCTGACCGGACTGATTGCCGCTGCCAACTGGGCAAAATCGCTTGCCCTGTACGCCAGCATACTGCTGGGACTCGGCCTGGCGGCCCGGGAGAAAATTTTTACCCCGGCGGCGGTTATCTGCATTGCGCTTCTGTCCATCGGCTTTACCCTCGGCATCAGCATGATGCTGACAAGCTGGGAAAATGTGCCGGCGGCAAGAATGGCGGTGCTGCCGGTGGGCGGGCCGGGGCTGATACTTTCCAATTCGGAGCGGCCGTCCAGCACGGCAGTGGTTCTGCTTGAAGGGCCCGCAAGGCCCGAGGGGGCCAGGGTGGTAGCCATTCCCGGAAGGCCGCTGCAATACCAGGCCCCGTTCGCCGGGAGGAACCCGTCGCTCGCAGGAATGCCGCCCGCGCCCTTTACCGATTCCACCCCCTGGCTGCTGAAAAGCCTGGCAATCGATCTGCGGCTCAGCAGCGAAAACCTCCGGCGGCTTTTGGGCGCAGGCCTCGCGCCGTTTTTAGTGTACGCGATCCCGCTGATCCTCCTTTTGTGCTCGCTCTCGTTCGTCCTGAAATTCAGCGCGTGGCCCCTTGCGAACCTGTTCCTGGGCTGCCTTGCGTTCAGAGGCATTCTTGCCCTGGAAACTTTTTTTAATTCGCCGGAAATGCAGGATGTTTTCGATTCCTTTCTGAAAGCACAGTGGCCCCTTTCCCTTGCCGTCCCCCTGATCTTCTGCGGCATTGCCATTCTGGCCTATCTGTACTCCTTCCTGTTCTACCTGGCAAAAAGGCGGGGGCGAAATGAAAATTAATCTGGAAAAGCTGCGCTCGCCCGCGTTTATTTTTGTCGCCTATGTCGCCGCCGGAAGCCTTCTGATTCTCGGCTACCGCTATATATTTCCGGGCGAAGCTGCTCCGCTGCTGATTTTTTCCCGGGACTGGCGGACGATTCGGGGAATACTCAGCATCATTACTTTGTTTCCCGCGCTTGCCCTGTCCGCGCTGGTCGTCCCCTTCGGCATTCTTTCCGATTATGAGGACAGCCACGCGCGATTCTCGCCGCATTTTTTCCAGCGCATGACGGCCCCGGTAATAACGGCGATAAGCGCTGCAGTTATCTGCTCCCTGCTGTTCTTTTTAGCCCTTCCCCTTGCGCGGAATCGCGAAGAAAATATGCGGTTCCAGGGCGAAATGTACCGCATGGCGAAAGAAAAGGCGCAGGAACACGGCAGGGCCGGGGAATGGATCGAAGCGTCGAGATATATCGGGATTTGCGACAGCGTATGGGCGGACAGCCCGGAGCTTGTCTCGCTGCGGACCGACGTTGAAATTTTCCTTGAAAATATGCGCTACACGGTTGAATTGGAAAAAGCCGTGAAGGAGCGGGGGGCGTCGGTTTCGGCCCTTCCCGGGCAGCGGGAGCCATTCGACGCGGCAGAGGCCCTTGCCCTTGCCGGGGCGGCGCTGGACGAAGGGCGGCTTCTGGACGCCCACTGGCTTGCCACCCTTGCCGGACGCATCGCCAGAGAGGGCAGCCCTGAAACGGTGGCGGCTTCCCGCCTTGCGGCGAACGCCTGGAACCAAATTGAGCTGCAGCGGCCTTCCGTATACGAGGAACGCACTTTTTCACTGTACCAGCGCAAGATGACGGCATACCAGGCAATGGTATCCGGCGACTGGATTCGGGCGTTTTACCTGTTTCAGGAGCTGTACCGGCTCAGCCCTCGCGATCCGGACGCGGAGAATTTCCTCGCCGCCAGCGAAAGGGGTACCAAAGAGATTGCGTTCTTTATTGAAGAGATAGCCGTGACGCATGGCGAGACCAACGTCGGGACGCTCTTCTCCCTTCCCGCAAGGAGTGCCGGACAGGCGCGGGCGGTGATGCGGGTAGAGAGCATTACTTCCACGCCCGATTACGCCTACGGGATCGGCCTTGAATACATGGCTTTCGATTCTGCGGCAAACCTGCTTTTCAGTTTGCAGTCGCCCTACGCGAAATTTCTGCCAATTACGCTTAACGGCGAGAGGCAGGTGCTTGTCCAGATGCGGGCGCTCGATCGCGAAGATTCGGCGCAGCGATGGGAGCCGCAATGGACCATGTACGCCGAAGATCACCAGAGTTCGGCGCAAATTACGCTCGATGTCCCCTACGAGACGTTCCTTATGCTCATGCAGATGCGGCAGGAGATTCCCGGTATGCAATTCAGCGAATTGTTCGCCGCAAGGGAAATCGCGGCAGGAATGGGCTACATTCCCGAAGTTTTTGAAGCGGAGATCTTCGACCGGCTGGGCGGCTGCCTGTTCTTCCTTCCGATGGCGATCATCACGCTGGGGATAGGCTGGCGTTTCCGCGTCAGGCAGCGCCCGCGCTATATTTTCGCGCCGCTGCTCCTTATCCTGCCGGTGGTATTTAACGGGTTTGCCTATCTATACAAGGCCGGGCTTGGCATCATCGGGTCTTCGCTGATCCTCGCGCTGGGATTTTCTGCCGCCATGACGCTGTTCATTGTTATTTTGTCGCTATGCTTCCTGTTTTCCCTGATCTTCCTTGCCGCCCAGCACGGCTAGGCAGCCCCACATCTCCAGTTCCAATTATCGGACGTTGCCGTAGGTGACGCGGATTCCGGTGGAGAACCGGATCCCGGCGGCGAGGTCCGCGCCGTAATTATTGCCGACGTTGTTGTCGCTGTAATACGACTGCCATGCCAGCTCTCCGTAGGGGGCCAGGTTAAAGTCGCCAAGTTTCGCTTCGTAAGGCGCTACGGTAATGCCCGCCGCGCCAATCCAGCTTGTGCCGCCGGTGTAGCGGCGGCTTCCTCCGGAGACCCTCAATTCGGCATCGCCAAAACTTACAGCCGGCCCCGCGAAAATCCGCAGCTTGTCGTTCAGCCCCCAGGAAAGGGTCAGGGGGACGCGGAACACCCCGAGCGACATGTCCCATTCGGGCCTTAGCTCGATGCCGAAGATCATCGGTATTCCCAGAGGCTTAACGGCTACTCCTGCCCGCAACTGCCATGCCGCGCCCCGGAGCGCATAGCTGTCGGCAAAATAGGTGTTCCAGGTTGGGGCTGCGGCAATGCCCAGCAGTATGTTGCCGGGTTTTTCCCGATATTCCGCCGAAGCTCCTTCGACAGCCGGTTTCCTCGCGTTATCCGGCTTTCTCGCAATATCCGGCCGCTTCGTATCCGCCGCCGCTGCGGCGACAGCGCCCTTTCCTCCGGTGCCGTCAAAAATATCCGGGGAGCTTACCGGCAAAGCCCTTCCAGCCCCGGCATAGGTGCGCGACCAGTACCGTTCGTCCAGGCTTGAATACATCACCCCGGTAACCGGCCCTTCCGAGGCGGAATGGATAAACCGCCTGCCCCCGGCATAAATGCCCACATGGGAAACCCTCCCGTCTCCCATCGTTCTGAAAAACACCAGGTCTCCCGGCTGGGCATTTTCGATCTGGATTTTCTCCACCCAGGCATAGAGGCTTTCGGCGTTCCGTGGAACGGAGATTCCCAACGCTTCATGGAAAGTCAGGTAGACCAGCCCCGAACAGTCAAGTCCGCGGCCGTCGATGCCGCCGTAGCGATAGGGGGTATGCTCATATTTGCCCGCTTCGGCAAGAAGGCACTCCCGCGCCTTTTTGTACGCAACGGCCTTTTCCGCCGAAGAAGCCGACGGCGAAGGCGCAAGGGCAAAACCGCTCTCAAGCGGCGCGGCAAGGACCTGTCCGGCGCATAAAATCGCCACGGCAACAAAAAGGAAAAAACGCGGCATACTGTAATTATCGGTAATAAACAGGGCAACAGTCAATGAGCCGGACTGCCAGCCGGCCAAATTTTTTAAGTGCTAAACTGGACATGCGATATCTATAAAAAAATCCAACAAGGGGAGGGGCGGCGGGGTGCCAAAAAACTGGAGGAGTCCGCCTTCATAGCCGCCAGACCACTTAATGCTTCTAGTTGAGAGTAACTACCCAAAATTAGCTTATTAAGTGGTCAGGCCTCTATTTTATCCTGGTTTAAATTTTATTCGCTCGTCTATTACGGCGGGGAGTTCCAGAATTTTTTGGCACCCCGCCGCCCCTCCCCTTGTTGGCCTGTTACAGAATATTATCTGTCTGGCAAATTCAAACAGCAGAATATACATTCAATACATGATAATAGTTTTTACCAAAAAATGATAAGGTTAGTTTTTTTTCTTTGCCAGAATTGATACAAAAACCATTGCGGCGAAGGTTAGCAGGTAGGGCATGGCGAGGATAAAGTCGGCGGGCACGAATGGCAGGCCTTGCGCGTAATTGGAAAACGCGTCGGCAAGGCCGAAGACAAAAGCCGCCGCCAAAAGGCCCAGCGGCCGCCGTCCGCCGAGGAAGATGACGACCAGCGCGATCCAGCCCTTGCCCGCCGTCATGTTGGGAACAAAAGCCCCGAGGTTGAGGCTGAGAAACGCCCCGCCGATGCCGCAGCAGAAACCGGAAACCAGCAGGGCGGCCCAGCGGTAGCTGTCCGGCCGTATCCCGATGGAAACCAGCGCCGTCGAGTGCTTGTCGCAGGCGCGCAGGCGGTATCCGAACGGGGTTTTATATATGGCGATCCATGAGGCAAACAGCAGGAGCCAGCTCGCGTATACATAGGCGCTGTGGCCGGAAAGCAGCCCGCCGATAACGGGAATGCTTTTAACAAGCGGAATGTCAATAATGTTCAGGTGGCTGGTGTCGCGTAACACCACGACTCCCCGCGTGCCAAAGAGGTGCTGCGAAAGAACAATCGTCAGCCCGCCGGCGAGGAGGTTGGCAGCGAGGCCGGCGATAAACATGTTGGAGCGGAGTTTCAAAGTGGTAAAGGCGAGAAGCGCCGACAGCGAGACAGATGCGAGGACCGCAAAAATAAGGGCGGAAGAAATGCTGCCCGTAAAGTACGCCGCGGCAACGGCGGCGAACGCGCCGGCAAGCAGAAGGCCCTCCAGGGCTATGTTCAGCATCCCGGCAAGCTCGGAGAAAAGGCCCCCTGTCGCGGCAAACAGCAGGGGCGTCATTATGGTAACGGCGCTGTGCAGGGCGGGTGAAATTTTCACCGCTTCGTTCCCCTCTTTGCAAACATGCGCACCAGGACTACGCTGGTCGCCAAAAAGAAGATCACGGCCTGTACGATAAAGGCGATCTCAAACGTAATGTCCGAGTTCTGCATGGCGATTCGCGCGCCGGAGGAGATCCACGCGAAAAAAAGGCTTGCGGGGATCAGCGCAGGAGGGTAGAAACCGGCGACCAGCGCGGCGGCAAGGGCGTTCCAGCCAAGCCCGGAGGAAAATTCCTTTACCGTTCCGTAGTAGGTGCCGAAAACCGCGAGAGCCCCGGCAAGGCCGTACAGCGCGCCCGAAAAAAACATCGCCAGCACCGTGTTCAGCCTGGTATTGATCCCGCCGTAGCGGGCGAAAATTTCATTCGCCCCCGCCATCCTGAATTCATAGCCGAGTTTTGTGTGCCTGAGAAAAACATGCACCACGACAACGACCGCGAGGGCGATTAACAGCGACACGCTTAAATTCGACGGCGGCAGAATCAGAGGTAGCCGCAGGTGGGCGGCGATTTTTCTGGTTGACTGGAGGTTTGTCGAAGGGTCGAGAAAAGGCCCGTTAACAAGATAATTAACAATCAATACAAGGGCGTTTGACAAAAGAAACGACGTGATAAGCTCGTTGGTATGCCACTTTGCCTTGCAAAAACCGGACAGCGCCGCCACCCCCCCGGCAAAGAGGGAACCGGCAAGCACGGCGGCTAATCCGCCCAAAAAGCCGATTGCCGGCAGCGAGTTCGCCAGGGGCAGCGCGACAATTGTTGCGACAAACGCCCCCGAATATATCTGCCCTTCCCCGCCGAGGTTCAAACTGCCCGCCTGCATGGCGATGCTTACCCCCAGGCCGCCCAGCATCAGTGGGACGGCGCTGTTCAGCATGTTGCCGAAGCTGTACACGTTGCGGAACGGGCCGAGGAAAAAAAAGTACAGCGTCCGGCCCGGGGTCTTGCTTAAAATGCAGGCAAGCGCGACAAGAACCGCTAGGGCAATGAGCGCGATGACGACTACCCCGCCGGAGAAGGCGAGGCCCGGACGGAGAATGCCGGACAGGCGGCTCGGCTGCTGCGCCTCGGGCGGACCGCCGGCGGGAAACGCTTCTTTCACGGCTGCACCGTCCCTGCCGTCGCCTGCAAGGCGGCGGACGGCACAAGCCCCTGCATGCAATTGCCGATTTTTTCTTTAATGGAAGCGGCGCAATCCGCCGGGCCGTTGCTGAATTCGGCAAACGCCCTGCCCCGGTACATCACGATGATACGGCCGGCAAGGGCAAGCACTTCGTCAAGGTTGGTCGATATTAGGATGATCGCCGCGCCCTTTTCGCGCAACGCGGCAATTTCGCCCTGGACAAAGCTGCTGGCGGCGATGTCCAGGCCCCAGGTCGGCTCGGAAAAAACAAAGTAGTCCCTGAACTGTTCCGTTTCGCGGGCCAGGATGAGTTTCTGCAAATTGCCGCCGGAAAGCGCGGCGGCGTATGTTCCGCCCTGGGCGGCGATGTTGTACCGCTGCATGAGAGAAGCGGAAAATTTTCCCATAGCCCCGCGATCGAGGAAACCCATGCGGCTGAATTCCCGGCGGCGGTCTACGATGATGTTCTCATCGACGGTGGCGCCCAGGGCGCTTCCCACGCGCTGCCTGTCGGCGGGAACGTAGGCAAGGCCCTGTCCGCGCAGGCGGCGTATGTTAAGGCGGGAAATATCCCTGCCGTTATGGGTAATTGTTCCCGCCGACGGGTGGAGAAATCCGCCAAGCACCGCTTCAATTACACCTAACCCATTTCCGCCGACACCGGCAAAACCGAGTATCTCGCCGCCCCGCACGCCGAATGAAATGTTATCCAGCAGCGGCTGTTTCTGGCCGTGCTTGAGAACTGTCACATTATTGAAGGCGATTACGGCTGACCCAGGGGATTCCTGAAGATGCCCGGCGGGGGGGGCAGCGCGGGGATGGCAAAAATCTGGGGGATGCCGCCTACGGAGCCGCTGCCCGTCCTTTTGCAATCTATGAAATACAGAGTGGTTCCGAAAAGAATCGTGAGTATCATGTTCCTCTTGCCGGGCAGCATTTTCTGTACGCCAAGTTTTTAACGTTTCTCCGTCGTCTCCTCCGGCGGGGAGTCCCAGAAATTTTTTGCCGTCCCCGCGCTGCCCCCCCCGCCGGGCATCTTCGGGTAGAAGTGGGTCAACTGTAATTGGAAGGGTTACGTTGCCGAGCATTAGGTTGGAGATTTCGTATTCGCTGGTGTCTTTGGTGTTGCAGATTCCTACAAGCTCGCCGTGGCGGAGTACGGCAACCCTGTCCGAAATGTGCTTTATTTCATGGAGCTTGTGGGTGATGAGGAACATGGATTTTCCCGCCGAGGCCAGGGTTTGCAGAGTGCTGAACAGCGCGGCGGTTTCATGCTCGGTCAGCACGGAACTTGGCTCGTCCAGGATGATAATGTCGGCGTTGCGGTGGAGGAGGCGGCATACTTCAACCTGCTGCATCTCCCCGATGCTCAGGCTGCGGACGGTTGCGCCGGGGTCGATTGAAAAATGATGCGCGTCGATAAGGCGGGCGGCAATTGCCCTGGCTGCATCTCCGTCAAAAAAAATCCCCCGTTTGCGCGGTTCCATGCCCATCACTATATTCTCGGCGACGGTGTATTCGGGGAACAGCATGAAATGCTGATGCACCATGCCGATCCCCATCCTTTGCGCGTTAAGCGGAGAACCAATAGTAACGGCATTGCCGTCAATAAAAATCTCACCGGCACTCGGCGCTTCCATTCCGCTGAGAATCTTCATCAGGGTTGTCTTGCCTGCGCCGTTTTCCCCGGCAATGCAGAGAATTTCTCCCTTTCCAAGGCCCAGGCTTATGCCGCTGTTGGCCTTTTTATCGCTGCCCGGATACGTTTTGCTTATGCCGCGCAGTTCAACTTTGTACTCGGTCACGGAAAATTATCACAGCGGCGGTATCGTATATTCCACGCGGCCGGCGCGCAGATCGTCCACAAATGTTTCGAACTGCTCCTGGATTTCCGGCGGCAGGGAATCGCGGTAACCGGGATCATCAAAAATAAAATCAAGATATCCTTCTTTTACCCCAACCGTTCTTGAGCTTCCGTATTGTATCTTTCCGGCAATGACATCGGAAAGAATCTCTTTCACGAGTTTTTTCTGTTCCATTGTGCCGCAGCCAACGATGAGGCCCGGCGCCTGGCTGTACTCGTTGATATTAAAGCACACAGCGTAAGCGCCCTTTTCCCGTATGGCGCGTATAAGCCCCTGCGCCGCGCCGCCGGCAATAGACGTAAAGACATTTACCCCGGTGTTGATCATGCCGAGCGCAAGGTCGGCGGCCTTGTTCGCGTCGTACCAGTTGCCGACTACGCGAAAGTCCAGTTCAATGGCCGGGTCGACAAGGCGCGCGCCGTCGAGAAAACCGGGAACCATATGCCTGGTAAGCAGGGGATATTCCTGCGCGGCGATAAAGCCGACACGCGGCGGACCGATACGCACTGATTCACCGGCATGGGGCATATCGCTTGCGGTAACAAGCCCGGCAAGATAGCCCAAAAACAGGGCCTGTTCATATTGGTTGTACAGAAAAGTGCTAATCTGGGGGTTCCCCGTATGCTGGGCGTCAACGATAATAAATTTCTGCGAGGGAAACGCGCTGCCCACACTGGCGCATATCTCCGGCAGGGATGGATTGGAACCAATCACCAGATCGTATTCGCCGTCGGCGACCATCGATCGCAGCTGCTCTTCCCATTCAGCCTGGTTAAAACCCGCTTCATATACTTTAACGGTAACGCCGTTATTTTCGGCGGCGAATTCCTGCACCCCCGCCACCATCAATTCATATGGCGGACTTCCGGCAACAACGCCGGTGATATACACCAGCACGGAAATTTCACTGTCCTGCTTCGCCGGTGCTGAATCTTTGCCCGTACACGCGGAAAGAACAGCCGCACAGACAAGGCAAAACGCCACAACATTTTTTTTCATGTATCCTCCTAGAACCAGTATAATGATACAGGAAAGGCATGGGAAGTCTGGTTCTGTCAGCCGGTGGGCGTTTCCGTGATCGAGAAGCAGTAATCGCCGAGTTTTTCGATGCGGCGGACAATATCGAGGAAGAGCAGCTCTGTCCTTACATTCTTGCCCGCTTCAATGCGTTTGCGTCCCAGCTTTTGCAGTTTTTTACGGGTTTTATCGATGTTCGCCTCAAGTTCCATCGCACGGGCTGTCTGTTCTGCTGTAAGGTTACGGTCAAGCTGTTCGTCAAGCAGGACAAGGAATTCCTCAACCAGGCCGACATAGGGGATCAGATCATCCATTTCCATGTCGTCAAAACGGCAGTCCCTGCGTACGCTCTTTTCCAACAGGCGGCTGATGCTGTAACATTCATCGCTCATTTCCTCAAGGTTGACAACGACCCGCATAAGATACGAGACACGGGTCTCGGAATTGACATTGAGCGGCTTGTGGGAACATTCAACCAAAAAGTCGCTGAGAACTTCCCTCATTTCATCAACATAATTTTCTTTATTCAGCAGCTCCGTGCATAGCGCGGCGGTGTTTTCCTGATCCTTCCCGCCCCCCTTGCGTAAACTCTGCAGTTCGGCGCTGAAGCGGGCGTACATGGCCGAAACAATGCACGCCATGTCGCGCACTTCCTTTTCCGCCCGCAATATGCCGAGATCGGGGGAATCGGAGATGGCGCTGGAATAATAGGTAAATTGGTAATGCTCGCTTTCTTCCTGTTTGACTTCGCGAATGATGATCGAAACCAGCTTGGCAAACGAATTGACAAAAGGCAGAAAAATAATCGTGTTGATCATATTGAAAACAGAGTGCAGCATCGCCAGGTGTATGGTGATTGAGGGATCGCCAGGCACGGGATTCCCCGGTGCCAAAAAATTCACCAGCACCAAAAGCGGCTTTATAAGGGGCAGCGCCCAGAGAGTTCCGAGTACATTAAACATAACGTGAACAAGCGCGGCCTGCTTTGCCGGGGTTCTCGCCCCGATAGCGGCCAGCGCCGCGTCAATGGTCGTGCCGACATTTGAGCCAAGGACCATACCGGCGGCCATCTCGAAAGTAATAATATCGCTGAATGCCATCGTCAGGACTATGGCTGTCGCGGCGCTGGATGAATGGGTAAGCAGAGTCATCAAAAGCCCCGCTCCCGCGCCAATCAGTATCGCTCCAAAGCCCATATCCCTGAATGCGGATATGGCATTAAAATTGATGATCCGGTTAATGCCGTTCATCTCCTGGGTAAGATAATGCAGCCCCAAAAACAACAGGCCAAAGCCCATTATCAGTTCGCCCAGGCTTTTGTGCTTCCATTTGATGACGCTTAAAACAAACCCGATGCCCACCGCCGGCAGGGCCAGTTCTGAAATTTTCAGCGAAAACCCGACCAATGACACAATCCACGCGGTTACGGTAGTGCCGATATTTGCCCCCATAATTACCCCGATAGACTGGGTAAGGGTCAAAAGCCCGGCATTTACAAAGGAAACCACCATAACGGTAACTGCCGACGAAGACTGAATGATGCCGGTAACGATGAAACCGGTCAGTACGCCGACAAAGCGGTTGCCCGTCATAAAATTCAGCGTCTTCCTCAGCTGGTCGCCCGCGCTCTGCTGGATCCCGTCGCTCATTATCTTCATGCCAAAGAGAAACATGGAGAGGCCGCCTATCATGCGCAGCAACAGGGATACAATGCTCATAAATCTATGGTATAGGGGGATGGGCTTATTTACAAGGGCTCAGACCCGTATCCTATCTGAACTTTTCCACGATGCTTCCGGAGTCCTCAAGCCGCCGCAGCAAGCCGTCCGGCCCGTGCAAGTGGGCAAGGCCGACGATGACAAACGCGGTCCTGCTGCCGGCCAGGTATTCTTCCAGCCGGGGCAGCCACGCCTCATTCCGGTCTGTCAACATAGCCCGGTACAGCACGGGCCATTGGGCCTTCATTTCTGCCAGCGTTTCTTCGGTATTTGCCGCATCGCCCTCTTTCCAGCCCGCTACGATGGCGGCAAGTTCATTTTCCGTATTGTTCAGGTCTTCCAGCGAATATTTGACATAGTCATTTTCGTATCCGTCGCCCATGGCAACAATCAAGTCAATCTGCGCTTCCACCGTTTCCAGAAAACCGATGGGCATTTCCGCTTTCATCGCCTTTCCAAGGTAGTACATATCGACGCCTTCCTGCACAAAGCCGGAATTCTGCATCTCCAGCACGGTCAGCATGGTAATAACCATTGATGGCTTTATTCCCGCCAGGCTCGCCATTGGAATTCCGTATCCTTCACATTTTGTCTCCAACATTGCATACGTTTTCGAATCAAGAATCGATTCCAGCGACTTATCCCCCGGCAGAAACATCCGCGTCATCAGATACTGCGCGACATTCGGATCCGCCATTCGTTCGACATCGGCTTCCAGAACCAGCATTGACGCCTGTTCAAAGGCTCGATCAAATTCTTCCGGCAGCGGAAAATCCCCGCTGCGCAGAACATGAATGCTGCCGCCGAGAAACATGGTGCTGCCGTTTTTTCTGACCGTCCACACGGATGAGCCAGTCTGGACGGCAGAACCCGCCCGTTCCGGTAACGAGGCGCAGGAAAAAAAGAGCGCGAAAACCAGAATGAATCCGCAAAGTGTTCTTTGTTTCTGCAAATTTTCTTTATTAGCCATGTTATTTCTCCAATAAATACAAGTATTCGGTAACGTGAATGTCACGCCCTCCTTTTTCAGCAAGGTTTACAAGATTACGGCAGCCGCGGAATGTATTATATGCTGTTTCCAATACCTGTATTTTTCCTGTTTTTTTAAGCATATTCTTCATTTCATCAAGAGAAATAAACCCCTCTGAATTAAATGAAACAAGAACATATTTTGCTTTAATATTTTCAACCAGTTCGGATAATGCAGAAAAAGCATATTGTTTTTTGTTATAAGCAGAACGATTCCAGTTATTCGGTATTCCTGAAACATTGCTGATATTTTCCGGAAATTTATTGTCGAGTATCAGGTTAAGCATAAAATAATTGGAACCGTAAGGGTGCTGATTATAGGGCGGATCCAAATATGCCAAATCTACTTCCGGCGCTTGTGTAATAATTTGATTTGAATCGCCATTATATACAGTATAATTACAATTAAAATTGCTGAATACCGGAAAAGGCAAAACAATATTTCCTTTGATGCGAAAAAGGGCATCGCTGTTGCTGCCGCCGAATTGCCCTAACCCTGTTTCTTTATTTTTATGAAATCCTTTAAATACACCAGAAGTATTTGCATGGATAGATGCCTTTGCAATCAAGGGAGCAAGAAAGTATTTTTGATATTGCAATGGAACAGATTGAATGTAACTTCGCATAGTATCGATATACATTGCGTTTCTTCTTGTATAAAAAACCCGTTCATTTTTCTTTATGTCATTATCGTTTTTTGGAGAATATAATTCGGTAATTACCCCTTCCTTTAAGGGATTATTTTCCATATCTGAAATAAGACCATTATATATTTCAGTTAATAACGGCATATTTATTTCGTTTTTATTTGATAAATAACATTCGCCGGTAACAGTTGCATATTTTTCCAAATCATTAACCACAAGAGAATGGGAAAACTGCTTGCAATGGCGGGCTACGATGCCGGAGCCGGTGAAAACATCAAAAATATCCAGTTTTTCCTTATTGAGATTCTTTTGCACAATATGAATGCCTTTTGTTATAAAATCCAAAAGAGAACGCTTATTTCCTATGTAAGTAATTATTTGTTCTGTCAAAAAATCTGGGTTTTCGCATAAATCATCAAAATGTTCTTTATTTGGGACAGTGTCATTTGCAAACTTATATTTAGAAGCCCCTGAATTATGAGATTTTTTGGTTAGCAAATTCATTCAAACGCCTTGTCAAAAAAGAATTTTCTTTCCCTGACAACAATGACAGCACTGAAAATAATAAGCAGAATGGTATGAATGACCTTGCTGTCCGGGTGGGTACGAAAAATTTCCATGGAAAAACCAAACACCAGATGTTGGGATACCTGTAAAAACATATTTCGCCCGGTTTTATAATAGCACCAATTATCGATGATGAGGTAGGGAATGAGGCTGACAAGAAAATTGATCGAATAAATGATACCGGCTTCCATAACGACGCTTTGATAGTAGTCTTTAACGGTGGAAAGGGGCATGTGCCACATCCCCCAGATAACGCCAAAAATCAAGCAGGTGGTAAAAAGGCTAAACCGCCGGCGTACACAGTGGATACCGTATGTATGCCAGCCGAATTCCTCGATGATGGGAGCGATAGCCATAAGAAACCATGCGGGAAATATCCCGGCGCTAAAAGAAAATTTGGGCGCGAAATTGAATTGTTCCGCACTGTGTCCGAAAAGCAGGGAAATGGCCTGAGCCAGGAGTATGACTGCAAACGGAAACAAAAAAACAAAGGCATACCAGCCCCAATGGATACTTTTAAAATTGGTACAGGCAGACAGCAGTTCTTTTCGCATCTCCCTGTCGGGAAGAATGAATACCATCGCCGCTATCAAAGGCGTACACAGTCCTATGATGCCAAGCAAACTGCCGAAGATAACCCAACCCCGGTTATCCCAGAGGTGCGAATGTGAGATAGCTCCCAAAGTGAACCACAGCGCCCAGGGGACGAAAACTGCGACTCCGTAGAAGATAAATGGATGACGGTATTTTTCAAGTTTCATTGATTGGTTTCTCGGCAGCTTTTAATTCTCCCATATCATAGGATGTATCATAGGTAGTATAAGAAAGGCGTTCAAATGCTTCCGTGTATTCTTTTACACGATTTGTTCTGTTATAAAAAGGGAAACCCCAGACGTGATAAGTATTATCATCTACGAAAGTTTTTGTTGGGATACCTTCCTTTTCAATTTGTAAAAGAAAATCTTCTTTCCACTTATCATTTGTTAATAGTTGGTCCCCTTTGGGTTCAACAAAAATTTGATATTGGTCATAACCGGAAGAATTCTTTTTCTGCAAAAACAGAAGGTAATCAGGTTCGAAACGTTCACCCCCATCAAAAGAATATAAAGCAAGCTGTCTTTCATTGCGGACAAGAAAGACTTTTGTATATTCCTTTTTAAGGCCGTCAACAAAAGTAGAAAAATACTTTACAAAAGCCTTTTCTTCGCTTGTGCCGTAATTATCATTGAAGACGAACCATTCTTTATCACTGAGGTCAATTTTTAGTTCAGGGGGGACTGAACTGGCATTTTGTGATATGCCGACACCGTCTCCGTGAGGGTCGGTGATGTACAAGGTTTTGTTTTGAAATACTTCAAAGAATTTTGCGTCAGTGAATTCACGAGTTCCTACATAAACAGTCTTAATTGCCGATATTTCATTGCCGATTTTTGAAAGAACATTAAAACAGGC
>WRJO01000034.1 GCA_009778545.1 Treponema sp.
TTCCATGTGGCTTTTTTCGTCGCGGCGCGCCAACAGGCCGGCGTGGATTGCCGGGTGCAGGGTCTTTACCCTGCCGTCCAGACATTCGGGAAAACCGGTTACTGCGGAAACGTCGGTAACGGGAATGTTATTTTCCTGCAAGTGTTTAGAGGTGCCACCCGTCGAAAGAATCTCCCAGCCCGCCCCTGATAAATACGATGCCAGTTCCAGAATGCCGTCTTTGCTGAATACGCTCAATAGCGCCCGTTTTTTCATGTTGTTCTCCTTAGCTTAATCGTTCTACCATTATTTTTACCGCCTCGACAATGGCGATATGTTCTTCCGAGTGAATCCTGTGCGCGAGCGTTTCCGGCGTGTCGCCCTGCAGCACGGGAACGATGCGCTGCAGCAGAATGGGGCCGGTGTCGGTTCCGGCGTCCACCAGGTGTACCGTGCAGCCGGACTGTGTTTCCCCCGCGTCCAGCACGGCGCGGTGGACGCGCTCGCCGTACATGCCGTCGCCGCCGAATTTCGGCAGCAGGCTGGGGTGCAGGTTGATGATCCTGCCGGAGTATCGCGTGATAATTTCGCCGGTTAGTATCGAAAGAAATCCCGCCAGCACGATCAGGCTGATCTGGTGCGTTTCCGCCAGATGGAGAATGCGATCGGAAAGTTCCTGCCGCCGCGCCTCTTTGGGGATGGCTTTGTTTGGCTCTGCAACCAGCGCCGATACTCCGGCGGTTTTTGCCCGCTCCAGCGCGTAGGCGGCGGGGCGGTCGGATACGACGAGGGTGATTACACCGGCGGCAGAATTGCCTTTAAAGGTGCCATTTTTCTCAGCGTCCAAAAGTGCCTGGAGATTCGTGCCGCTGCCGGAAACCAGCGCCATGATGTTGATGTCAGACAAAACGCAGCTCGCTTCCGTCGGCGCTTTCAACGCAGCCGATCTCCCATGCGGGAAAGCCTATACCGTCAAAATGCTGTACCACTGCCCGCACATCGCCGGGATCGAGGGCAAGCACAAAACCAATCCCCATGTTAAACGTATTGAACATCTGCCGCTTCATGTCGGCGTTAGTCGCAAGCAGTTCCGCGCCGAGTTTTTGCGCGAGCGGGCCGGAAGACCCCGCGTTAAAACAGCCTGCGGCAATCCGCGCGAAAATCGGCGGTATCTCCCAGGAATTTTCGCGAATGACGGCGGACAGCGAAGAATCTTTGGTAAAAATACGCGGAATATTTTCGTAAAAGCCGCCGCCGGTGATGTGCGCCATGCCGTGTATTTCGATTTTTTCCGGCAGAGTCAGAACAGGTTTCGCGTACAGGCGCGTGGGTTCCAGCAGCGCCATGCCGATGGGCATACCGCCGAAATCTTCGTGCAGGTCGGGCAGCACCTTGCGTATCAGGCTGAAGCCGTTCGAGTGCGGGCCGGAAGAAGCGATGCCCACCAGCGCGTCTCCTTCGCGGATTTTCGCGCCGTCAACGATTTTTTTACGGTCAACGATCCCCACGGAAAAACCGGCGATGTCGTATTTTCCGGCCTCGTAAAAACCGGGCATTTCGGCGGTCTCTCCGCCAAGCAGCACGCTGCCCGTTTCGGTGCAGCCGGCTGCAACGCCCTTTACGATTTCCGCCGCCATATCGGCGCTGAGTTTTCCGCAGGCAATGTAATCCAGAAAGAATAAAGGCCGCGCCCCGTGACATATTACATCGTTGACACACATGGCAACGCAGTCAATTCCCACGGTGTCGAATTTTTCCATTTTGAAGGCAATGTCCAGTTTGGTTCCCACGCCGTCCGTGCCGGATACCAGAACCGGTTCTTCCATTGACTCGAAAAATTCCCCTAGCGAGTACATTCCCGCGAAGCTGCCGATCCCGTTCAGCACAGCGGCATTGCCGCCCAGGGTTTTTGCGATATGCTCACGGTATTTACCGACCGCCCGGTAGCCTTCTTCGATGTCAACACCAGCTTGTTTGTAATCCATGGGAGAAGTGTAGCATATAGCGGGATTCTGTTATAGCGGGTTCCTTTTTACCGCAATTATAGCAATGGCAATCCCGGCGATAATAACAGACAAGGCCCACCACAATAAAGAGACGGTTTTTGTTTTCCCAGCGGTAGCATTTTCGGGGTTTGCATTGTCAAACGCGGAAAGGTCAGGTTCGCTGTCTTCATCGGTTTCCTGTTCTTCATTTTCTTCCACATTCACCCTTAAACTCCAGACGCCGTCGCTGAAAATGTAGGTTCCTGCCATGCTATCCTGGCTTTTGTAGAATGCTACAAAGGCAGGATCAAAACCTCCGTACTCTGGACCGTCTTCCCAGTGATAAGGAAAAGCGACATTTTCGCCAATGGTAATACTGACCAGCGGATTGTTCGCAAATGCCCTTCCGTAAATTGCTATAACGTTGTCGGGGATTATTATGTCGGCAAGACGGTTATTCTGAAATACACCGTAACTAATGACAGCCACATTGCTGCCGATAGTTACGCTGCTCAACTGATTATTCGCAAATGCTTCGCTATTAATTACAATAACACTGTCCGGAATGA
The DNA here is from genome assembly GCA_009778545.1 of Treponema sp. Classification (GTDB taxonomy): domain Bacteria; phylum Spirochaetota; class Spirochaetia; order Treponematales; family Breznakiellaceae; genus WQXQ01. The sequence continues at coordinate 2,534 of WRJO01000034.1, forward strand.
CAATGCTTGTAAGGCGGTTATCCGCAAATGCTTCGCTATGAATTTCAATAACACTGTTCGAAATGGAAATACTTGCAAGGCGATTATTCTGAAAGGCAGAATCCCATATTTTCAAAACGCTATTGGGGATGGAAAGACTTGTAAGCTGGTTATTATAAAAACCTCCAAGATATTTAACGCCATAGGGAATGGTAATGCTGGTAAGCAGATTGTCATCAAAACCTGCAAGAGCAACAACGTTATCGGGGATTATCACACTGGTAAGCAAATTTTTCGAAAATGCCCAGCTTTCAATATCTGTCACGCTGTCCGGAATGGTTATTTCGGTTAATTTATTATTTGAAAATGCTGACATTTCGATGTGCTGCACGCCATTTTGAATAGTAACACTGGTAAGTTCATTATTGTAAAATCCTCCAAGGCGTACTACACTGCCTGGGATAGTAAGGGTTGTAAGGCGGTTTCCCCCAAATGCAGTCCGGCCAATTGAAGTGACGCTTTCCGGAATGGTAATGCTGGTAAGCTGATTCCGATAAAATACACTTTCTTCTATAGAAACAAGATTTTCCGGAATATTAACGCTTGTGAGTTGATTGTTTTCAAATGCGCTTTTCCCGATAGCAATCAAGCTATTGGGGAGTGAAGCGCTTGTAAGGCGGTTGCTCTCAAATGCCGATTTTCCTATTGTAGTCGCACCTTCCGGAATAATGACCTCAGCAAGACGATTTCCGTAAAATGCCCAGTCTCCGATATCGGTTACAGTGTCAGGTATCGTAACAGCGGTTAGAACGATGTTCTGAAATGCATAATTCCCAATCGAAGTTACGCCGGAAGGAATGCCTATGCTTTCAATGCGTGCGCCTTTAAATAAATTGTCGCCTATCCTGGTAATAAGCATTCCCTGTAACGGGGACGGAATATCCATATGTCTATTGCCGGTGTTCCGGTGGGCACCGGTATAACTGATTATTTCCGCCGTTTGACCGTCTTCCAGGATTTTAATCTGGAAATAGCTTTCATCGTAATATGGCTGCGCCCCGGCAAGCCCCTTAAGTAAAATAATCAGGATGAAGAAGGAACAAGTCTTTTTGTTTTTCAGCTTCATGCTTTTATTATGAATGTATTTTTGCATTTAATTCAAGGATGGATTTAATATCATGGATGTACCATCGATCAAAAGAATAATTTTGAACATTAAAGTAATTGACAGGAACAATGTTATAATATCGTATCCAGAAATATTATTTATGGATCGTTTTATAGTAGGTCCATGTGCCCATATCGCAAGAGCAATAATTTTGCTATAATTTCCCCATGGAAACGCTGCAAAACCAATTTGTTTCGCTGAAACAGGCGCAGGCGCGGCTGGCTCTGGAAAATGCCGCTGCAAAGAACAAGGCCCTTGCCGCCGCTGCCGCCGCCATTGATCGTGACCGAAAAAATATTCTCGCCGCCAACGCGCGCGATGTGGAAAAGGCCCGCGCGGGCGGCATGAAGGAAAGCCTGGTAGACCGGCTGCTGCTCAACGATCAGCGGGTGGACGGCATTATCGAGGGGATCGACGTTGTTGTCCGGCAGGAAGACCCCATCGGCAGGGTAAAAACGGGCTGGACTTTGCCCAACGGACTGGTGGTTGAGCAAGTGACGGTTCCGATGGGGGTTGCGGCGATTATCTACGAATCGCGGCCCAATGTAACGGCGGACTGCGCCGCGCTTGCCTACAAGGCCGGTTGCTCGATTCTGCTGCGGGGATCATCTTCCGCGCTGGAGTCGAACAAGGCGCTGGTGGCGAGCATTAAGTCGGGGCTTGAGGCGGGAGGCGGCGTTGCCGAAGCGGTGGCGTTGGCGGAATCGGGCAGCCGCGACGAAGTGGACGAGATTCTGTCGGCGCGGGGCTGGATCGACGTGGTGCTGCCGAGGGGCGGCAAAGATCTGATCCGGCGGGTGGTGCAGAATGCCCGCATTCCCGTTATCGAAACGGGGGAGGGCAACTGCCATATCTATGTGGAGCCGAGCGCCGATATGCACCGCGCCGTGGAGATAATCGCCAACGCCAAGCTGCAAAAGCCCGGCGCCTGCAACGCCGTGGAAACCGTGCTGGTGCATCGCGCCGCCCTTGCCGCCCTGATGCCCGCTTTGGCGCATAAGCTCGCGGGCAAAGCCGAGCTTCGCTGCGATGCCGAATCGAAGGCGGCGATTGAAGAAGCGGCGGGGTGTTGCGGGGCGGAGCCCCGCAGAGGGGGCAGCGAAGGACCGCCGGAGGCGGGCCGGAGCGAGGGGGAGGCTTCCCCCTGCTGCATAATAAAAGATGCGACCGAGGAGGACTGGGCGACCGAGTTTCTCGATTTTGTTCTTGCGGTGAAGACCGTGGGTTCCTGTGACGAGGCGATTGCACACATCAACCGCTACGGGACGCGGCATTCGGAGGCGATTTTGACCGGCGACCTGGAGGCGGCGCGGCAGTTTCGCGCGGGGGTTGACGCGGCGTGCGTGTACGTTAACGCATCGACGCGCTTTACCGACGGCGGGGTGTTTGGTTTCGGCGCGGAGTTGGGAATCAGTACGCAGAAGTTTCACACGCGCGGGCCGATGGGGCTGGAGGCGCTGACGACGTACAAATATCTTGTGAGCGGGACGGGACAGGCGCGGGAATAGAAAGAAGGCGGCAAATGGAAAAAAATGTTTTTGAAAAGGCGTTAAGCGAATTTGTGCTTAACGATTCCGGCAATTATGTGGCGGAAGACATTGCAATGCGGCCGGAGTTGGCGGGGATGCAGATGTTTGACGAGCCTATTTTCGGTTATGCCGCCGCTGACGATCCCATGTTCGCGCAGTTCAGGGAACCGGGGATTATCGGCGATCATTTTGTACTGCCGGGCGAGTGGCTTGACGGGGCGCAAACGGTTATTTCATTTTTTCTTCCCTTTACCCAGACGGTAAAAAAAGCCAACGGCGCGGACATGAGCTGGCCTGCCGATGAATGGATGCATGCTCGTATTGAGGGGGGAAACGAGTTTCAGAAAAAAATCTGCCGCCATGCGGTAGAACTGCTGGAGGGCGCAGGCTTTGCCGCCGTTGCGCCGGCGTTCGATCCCCGGTTTTTGGCAAGGAATCCGGATGTCAGCGACAAAAACCGGCAGGAGTTTTTTAACAGCAACTGGTCGGAGCGGCATATCGCCCATGCCTGCGGCCTTGGCACTTTCGGCCTTTCCCGGGGGCTTCTGACGGCAAAGGGAACCGCCGGACGTTTTTCCAGCGTGGTTACTGCGGCGGTTTTTGCACCCAGCGAACGGCGTTATACGAAACTTGACGAGTACTGTACCTGCTGCGGCGCCTGTGCCCGCAACTGTCCGGCGGGGGCAATCTCTGTAGAAAAGGGAAAATCGCATCCGGTTTGTTCCGCGTTTCTTGACCGCGTACTGGACAAACACCGGCCCTACTACGGCTGCGGCAAGTGCCAGGTGCAGGTTCCCTGCGAAAACGGGCTGCCGTTCATACCTGTTTGACCATTTTTACTTCTTTTTCCTCACCCGCTTCTTTTCCTCTACAAACAATTCCCCCGATAACTCTTGATACAGTTCAAACAGATACGCCACTCGCTGACTGTCATCGCCAAAAGAACGCCCGTAGGCGGCTTCTACCGCTTTGTCAAGTTTTTGGTGAGCTTTGGATAGGGCGGGAGGCATGGTAACAGGGTCATATAAATCCGCAAGGCTGGAATTGGGGAATTTCATGCGGGTATCCAATACATTCTGCGCCAGTTTTTCTATTTCTGCTGCTTGTTTTTCTGTAGGTTTAGGCCACGGGAAATTATTGTATACTATATCTTTTGAGTAGCGGTAATCACTTTTCAATCTTCCGCAAATATAACGCATCCATGCCATGTGCATTGTCGATGTTAATACGCCGAAATGGAAAACCGTACCGTTGGGGATTATCATACAGGTATCACCCGCAATGGAATTATTATCAAATAGACCCATTGGTATATATTTTCTGGCCTCGGATGATACACGAGGTACAAGGATGAAAGAATTCGGATTGTTTCTGTCTCTAAATAAAGATGGAGTTGACGCATGATCACGGGTTGACGGAGCTATACTCGCAAGCCGAAATTTTTTAACCGCTTTAACCCGTTTTAGTACTTCCGGCATTTTCCGTAATTCGCCAGGTTCCGCATCAACAAGCCATAAACACCATCGCTGCATCCCATTCAAAAACTCACGGGCGGAAATAAGCGGTTTTATATATTTTTTTGATTTTGGCTCTGTCTTAATAAATTCTTTTTTTTCTTCATCAGATAACAGCAGATGGCCGCCGTCAAGCGGCATATTGCCGAAATTCATTGGAGGGATATTGCATAACGGCTTGTTTCTGCTTGTTATGAAAATAGTATCAAAATCAACCAAATACGCATTTATGCGCTTTACCGAAGTTTCCATTGGCTCGCCGGTAACTATAGCGTATTGGTAAATTTTTTTTTCATCCCTGTCCGTTGGAGCGAAACCGATTATCACGCAATATACCGCCGCTTTTCCTTTCGCTTCATTGCTCCATTTAAAAGTTTGATGTGCAAAGTTGATTTTAATGTTGTGCTTGTTCATAAGTTCAGGCCAAAGTATCGGTACTTGTTCGCCCTGGCAAATGCTGTTAGTTGATACAAAGGCAACTTCAATTTCAGTGCTCTGGATATACTGTGCCGCTTTTTTGTACCAGCAGCACACATAATCAAGATTGCCAGAATTTTTCACTCCGATAAATGTTGTTTCAACTTCCGCTTTCTGCCGTTTGTTCATCACCCTTGCGCCCAAAAACGGCGGATTGCCCAAAATATAAGATAGTTCAATTTTCGGGACAACGTTTTCCCAATCAATGGTCATGGCGTTGGCATGGTGAATTGAAGCGGCTGTGGTTAGGGGAATACGGGCATAGTATGTTCCGAAACGCTCACGGACAAGCATATTCATTTGATGATCAATAAGCCACAGAGCAACCTGCGCTATCTGCGCCGGAAACTCCTCAATTTCTATGCCATAAAACTGGTTCACGTTTATTTTGATTTCGCTGCCAACATCAAGGACTTGTTCTTTGCCCAGAAGGATTTCCAGTATTTCCAGTTCCAAAAAACGCAGCTCACGGTAGCTGATGACCAAAAAGTTTCCGCAGCCGCAGGCTGGGTCAAGAAATTTGAGTGATGCTAATTTTTCGTGAAATTTTATCAAGCGCTCCCGCCGCGACGAAGGGGAAAGTTTTTTGATACTGTTAAATTCCTCCCGCAAGCTATCAAGAAACAGTGGGCGGATGACTTTGAGAATATTTTCCTCGCTGGTGTAGTGTGCCCCGATGTCGTGACGTTCGTCATCGTTCATCACGCTTTGAAACATGGCTCCGAAAATGGCGGGGGAGATTTTGCTCCAGTCAAGGGCGCAACATTCCAGAATCGTATCCCGCATGGGGCGGTCAAAGTCGGCGGTTTTTAGTTGTTCTTCGAACAGTTGTCCGTTGACGTATGGGAAGCGGTTTAGCTGGATATCCAGTGTTTTTAAGCGGTCATTTTTTTCGGTATTTAATGTTTCAAATATTTTTTGAATGTGTAAGGCAAGATCGCTGCCATCTTCGCTTGTGCGCTCAATGATATATTTGTTGAACATATTGGGCGGCTCGAATATGCCGGTATCATCAGCGAACAGGCAGAACATGAGGCGGACAAGATACAGCTCAAGCTGGTGGCCTGAATAGCCGATGTCTTTCAGGCGGTTGTGGAGCTTCCCCATTTCCACAGCGGCTTCGATGTTCACCGGATCCCAGCGTTTGAAAGGGTCGATGTCCTTGTACCCCGCCAGATGACCGAACAGTTCTACGTGGGCGGGAAGCTCATCAAGCCCGAAGCTGTGGCATTGGGCGCCGCCTCCTTCGGGAGGCGATTTTTCCAGGTCGTAATACTGAAAGTTGAGAAAATCACAAGTCAGTATGCCTTTGGGTATGTCTTTTTGAGGCAGGGTGAGGGCGTAGGCTTTCGCCTGTTCGTATGCTTTAACCAGGTCTTTACCGGGGGTTTTCATCTCGATGATGATTTGGCCTTTCCAAAATAGGTCGATGTATCCCCGTTCCCCGTCTCCGAAACGGACTTCATGTTCAAAGAGGGCAATTTTTTTTCGGTTTACGCCGAAGATTTTTAGGAATTCGGTCTCAAATGTTTGGGCTTCAGCTTTTTCCTTTATGACTTGGCTGTCTGCGGACAAAAACCTGTCCGACCATTCCAAAACAAAGGTCGCGGCTCTGGTTTTTATTTCGTTCCACGACAGGGGCATGTTTGTTTATAGCATTTTTTTAGCAGTTTGACTATTCTTTGCGGGGTTCACTCTGTACAGCTACACGAACGAGAACGCGCCGTAGTACATGGTTTTGCCTTTTTCGCCTCGGGCGCTTAGGAGCGTGTTGGAGGCGAGGCAGGGACGCGCCGCATCGACGAGGCCGCTTTGCAGGAGGGCGGAAACCAGAGCGCTTCCGCAGCCGGTGATTTTGCCGCTGTGAATGGCTTCGCGCAGATCGTCGCGCTTGCCTTCCCGGAAAAGTTTGAGGCAGTGCTTTGCCATGCCCAGGGCTTCCATCTCGTCGGGCTGTTTTGAAAGGTTAAACGAAACGACAAAAAGGGTTTTCTCCGTTTCCGGCGTAAAAACCGCGCGCAGGGCTTTTGCAAGGGTGGTCGTGTACTGCACCCTGGGCCTTCCCATTAAAATTGGGACAATCGCGGCGCGGGGAAAACAGTATTTGACAAACGGCAGCAGTACCTCGATGGAGTGTTCGTGCAGATGGGGGATGTCGTTTTCCTCGAAAAGCGGGCTGTACGATTCCAGCCATTCGGTGGCCTGCTGGTCTACGGGTATGTCGCCCAGGGGCGTCTGGAAGGAGTGGGAGTTCGAAAGGAACAGGCCTTTCTCGCGGTTGTCGTGGATCGGCCCCATGATGACTACCCTGGACGGGCTTTTCCAGCCGGTTCTGCCGCCGGCCGATGCAAACGCCGCGCCCGCCAGGCTGCCGGAGATTTCCCAGGCGCCGTGCGGCGCGATTATCGCCTGCGCCAGGCCGCCCTTTCCCCTCTCTAGCCCGATGCCCTTCATGTACGAGAGCACTTTTGCCTTTTCTTCCGGGTAAAACAAGCCGTCAACAATGGGAGAGCGAATCCGCTTCTCCAGGGCAATCATGGCATCCACATAATTAATATTAGTATTGCCCGGGGCCGAAAGCAAGGAAAATGCCCCTTAATTTGATATTTTTACGGGTTCCTGCTGTAAACGGCCGAGTTTTTCAAGCCGCCGCTTAATCTGCTCCACGAGGATGCCGGGACTCAATATCGTACAATACGCTCCCAGCGACAACAGGTTTTTAAGCAAATCCTGCCGCTCAAATTCATAATACCGGATTGCAATTTTGTAGATGTTTCGCGCGTCGTCATAAATAGCCGTTTTCTGATAATCGGACAGCAGCATAAAGCACTGCGTTGGAATGTTTTTTTCGTTGCGAAGTTCAATTTCGGCGATTTCTGCGGAATCTGCCGGCAGTTCCCGAAAATCTGCTGCAAGATTTTCGATAATCGCCGCGCTTGTTATCCGTTCAATGTTCAGCGTCATTTTTTTCTTTTGCGCCGTATTAAAGGCGATGCATTGAAACGAATCGTTTACCCCATGGTAGTATATTTTCAGCGGCAGGGCGGTAAGGACTGCTGCAGGAGCTGCGCCTTTTCGTCCAAGGTATTCAAAGCGAATCAGTTTTTTGTCGGCGATGCCGTCAAGGACAGTTTTAAAAATACGCTGCAGGTTCTTATCGGCAAAATCCTGTCGGGCGGCGTTCCTCTGGATGAAAACGTCTTTTTTTCTGTAAAGGGGCTCGCTGCCCTCGAACGCTTTGCAGAGTTTCTTTCTCGTGCCATCTTCAAGAAAGAGGCCGATTTTTTCATCGTCCAGCATGGTCCTTATCCATGCCGCTTCATCGCGGGAAAATACGGTAGGCACAGGAATAGGCATGGCGGGACGGTACCCACTCCCTGTTTTTACAAACATTCCATAGCCAATCCGCCCATAATCTTCCTGCATAAATTTTTTCAGAAATTTATCAACTTCCACAGGTTCGTAGGGGGCGGCTTTGAATGCCTTTTTTATCTCGTCCGGTTTGAGCAGGCGGTTTTGTATTATTGAGGCATTGTAGAGTTCCGCCGCTATTTGAAAAAGGGCGTTTACCCGCTTTCTAAACACCGTATTTTTCCCTCATTTCGGATATGTACTCGCTGTACCGTTCGAATAAATCGTGTTTGCCGCTTTTTTCGATAACGGCGTAACCGAGGAAACTGCGCAGCCACGGCAGAATTTCCAGCGGGTCGGTCAATTTTATTTCCAGCAGATAGGTGCCTTCGCAGACGGTAGCGAGGTTTCCATGGCGTTTTTCCCGCTGAAGGCGTTCCAGAATAAAATTCTCATCTTTATCAATGTAAAACCATACACGTACAGGAACAGCCGTTTTTGATCCTTCCCTGGCCCGCGCCGCAAACCACGCATGGCGCAGAAACGAATCCGGCGCGGCATTTTTTTCCGCAGAATCCGGTAAAATGCTGACCTTCGACATATTGGTTATTGGCAGGATGTACCGCCGTTCTTCGTTATGGATAACGGCGTATTGCCGCCCGTATAGGGCGTCATAGCGAATCTGCCGGGGAAAGCCTTCATGGTTTCTGTTGTTGTATTGGTATCGGGCCTTTTTCCCCGTTCTGATGCAGTGTATGAGGGGGAGAAGGGTATCATCATCGACAATCCTTTCCAGATGCCGGTAGCGGAACATAAAAGGAGTAGCTGCCGGATGCTCAATGTGCCGCGAAAAACGGACATAATGTGACAGCGAATTATGTGCATATTCTCCCAAAATGCCGGCTAACAGGAAATTTTTATAAAAACCTACAGCCGTGATGAGCGACTGAATCTCTCCGTCGGAAAGCCCCTTAAAAGGGTCAGGCGGCAGCGAATAGCCGCCGTCATGGATAATGATCCCTTCTTTGACCGCTTCACGGAGAAAACGCCGCAATGTAATATCCTGCATTATTTCCTGCTGCGGCATCAGATCGTTAACCCTTTCCGCCAGCGCCGTAAAGCCTATCCCGGGCGATTCTTCCAGAACGAGCAGAACCGCAAAGTGGAGGACAAAGTCGTTTCTTCCGAATGACCGGATAAAGTAGGACGCGGCCAGGTAATTTTCGTCAGTATCCAGCGCGCTCACATTGATCCGCAATGACTTTCTGCGTGAAACCAAAGTTTCGTCAATCCGGCTGGGGATAATCGCGCGCGTTCTGCGTGTATCTTCCTCAAATTTTCTGGCGCTGGTTGTTAATCCCCTGTCGGTCATGTATTTCTTGGTGCAGCAGCCGTACAGGTACATGAAACGCAGATAGCCGCGTACCGTGTCATATTCGCGGATCGAGGTTTGAAAACATTCTTTTCCGCTCATTGAAATTCACACCGTTTTTGATATTTTTTCCCGCCTGAAACGGGCCTATTTTGGTGGCAACGGCCATTAACAGGCTCATTATACAGCGTGGTCCGGCACCGTTCAAGGCCGAAGGGAGGATTATTATGACGACTGTAATCTGGAATACGACCTTTTCCTGCCGCTGGGACTGTGTTTTTTGCTGTGTAGACGCGGATAAAAACAGGCAACGCGAAATGAGCTTTGAACAGAAGCTTGCAGTCGCCGGCAAACTGGCCTCTGTTAATTGCCGCGTGGATGTTTCGGGGGGCGAGATTATGCTGAACAAACAGGAACACTTACAGCTTTTGGAACGTTTGTCCTCCAACCTGGGCAGGGAGCGCGTCGGCGTAAGCTGTTCAGGCTGGGGAATTGACGGAGGGACGGCGAAGCGGCTTGCGGCATCTGTCGGCGATGTTGAAATGACCATGGACACCCACCCGGATGCCGCTTTCGCCTGGCGGCCTGCGGGCTACCATAAAACGGCAGCCCGCGCTGCGATGCTGCTGAAACAATTCGGCGTCCGCGTCGGCCTCCAGACCGTTGTTACGCGGGAGCATCTGAATAACCGGTACCTGTTGGACGATCTTTTTATCTGGCTGTGCAAAAACGGAATTGACGAGTGGAGCATTTTAAAATTCTTTCCGTCCGGCCGGGGCGAGGATCACGCGCGCCTTGTGCTTTCCGATTTCGAGAATCGCAGGATTGTTGAGTATATCCGTAAACTGGACATGCTCAGGCAATCGTCCGGCAAGCCTAAAATCAACTTTCATTACCTGATGCCGGGCAGCGAAAAAAGTTCAGAATGCCGCTGCGTGCGCAAGTCTGTGGGCATTCTGCCCGACGGAAGGGTAACGGCGTGCTTCTGGGGATTGTCGAAATCGAAGGATCTTACCAACGACAGGTTCTATCTCGGCAATGTCTGCACGGAGGGGATGGACGCGATCCTGAAAGGCGAGCGTTCCGCTTACTGGCGTTTCCGCCAGGGAGGCTGCGCGCTTGGCAGCGCCGGTACTCCGCCAAAAGCGGCATAGGGAATAATAGTTAAGAAGGAGGATAACTGTATGTTTGGGTTTTATGCGTTAAGCCTGCTTTCGGGCTTTTTTGAAATTGCCCCGTTCATTTTCGCTCTGCGCTGCGAAGGAGTGCTGCCTGCGCTCGTCGTCGCGTTGTGCTATCAATTGGGCAATCTGACTCCGTGCCCGCTAAGGCTGTCCAAAACGGCGGTTAGGGCGGCGGCTGTTGTAGGGGCAATTTTTCTGGCGGCATATTCCGTTGCCGGTTTTTTCCCGCTGCTGTGCGCTGCCGTCGCCCTGTTGTCCGCCGCAATTCAGAGCGCGAGGGGCATGGCTAAATCAAACGCTTCAAAGCCGCTGAAACGTTTTCTGCGCGTTGCAGGGTTTGCCCTTGGCTTATTCGGCGCGCCGCTGCCGTTGCTGGTTTCCGGCGCTGCGGCTGCCGCAGTCGTTTGCACCGGAAAATCCGGCGCTGCGCGGGGCTCATTGGTTCTGCCGCCGCTGAACGCGGTAAACGCCGCGATGGTTTTGCACCAAATACATTATTTTTCCTACTGCTATGCGGCTATCGCTTTTACGGCGGCTATTGCGGGAAATGCGGCGGCGCTGGGGCTGTTTCTCGCCGGGTGGGCTGTGTACATTTCTGCGGCGCGGCTGTACCGAAGGCATGCCCTGGCACATTCGTTTTTCTTTGGACATTCGCTGCTGGTTCTGCTGCTTCTGGGAATGTTTTTTATGCCGTCAATGGCTTTCAAAGCGGCATTGTGGGTTCTTACCGGCATCGGCGGCACAACGGAGTTCTGCCTCGCCCGGCTTTCACTGGAACGCGGCGGAAGTCCGGACGGCGGCACATTTGCCGAAAATGCCGGGCATATCATCGGCGTAATATGCAGTATTGTTATGTATGCGATTACCGATGATTTGCTGCACACCGTGCTGGTTTCCGCCGCCGCCGCTTTGGGCGCGATCGGATTGATGGCTGTTGCATTGGGCAGCAGGAAAATTAAATATAGCGGAAAAGATGGAGGAACAGACAATGGTTATTAAAACGGTTACGGTTAAGAATTTGCTGACACCCTCAAAGCTGCCCGATGCGGACTTTGTCATCAACCCCTACATTGGCTGCAACCATGGCTGCGTGTATTGCTACGCTGGATTTATGTCGCGTTTTACGGGACACGCCGGCGAAAAATGGGGCGATTTTATTGATGTAAAGCAATGCGAAAAACCCCTGCCGCAGAAAACCGCCGGCAGCAGCATACTTATCGGTTCGGTAACCGACCCGTATAATCCGTTAGAAAAACGGCATGAAAAAACGAGAGACATTCTGCGGCAGCTCCAAAACACCCAGGCGCATCTGGAGATACTCACCAAATCTCCGCTGGTAACCAGGGATATTGACATTCTGTCCCGGATAAAGGACGTAAGCGTCGGCATCTCCCTGTCGTCAACGGACGAGCAATTTTCCCGGCTTACGGAGCGCCATGCCGCCTCTCCTGAACGGCGGTTAGACGCAATGCGAACGCTGAATGACGCGGGCATTACCGTATATGCGTTTATATCGCCGATTTTTCCGTTCCTGTCCGACTGGAAGCGCGTTGCCGACGAGGCGGGGAAATACGCGGCATATACATGCTTTGAAAACCTGAACCTGCGCGGAGCGTATAAGCGCGATGTGCTGAATTTGATTGCGCGGCATTATCCGAAGCAGGCGGAAGCCTTTGCAGGGATATACCAAAACAGGGAGCAGTTTACCAAGTACTGGCGGGGCGTTGAAAAAGAAATCAGGTCGTATATGGCCCGAAAGCCGTATCGGCTGTATTTCTTCCATGAAAAAATCAAAAAAAAATAGGAGGCGTAATGTGGGCGGGCTGAAAGGAAAATTTGCGGGCTATGAAACGGACGGCGTAATTGTCGCGGCATCTTCTCCGGCGACAGAAAGCGCCGAAAAGGTGATGGAATGTCAGAAAAACGGCGCGGCGGCGGCAATACTCAAAACCGCTTCGAAAACGAGAATGGCTGCTTCGGAATTTGCGCCTCAGTTTGCTGCGCAGCGCCGTTGCCTGGTACGCGACGGATTCTTTTGGGCGAAATCGTCTTTCAATAGGGAGATATTGACACTGGAGCAGGGCGAGGCGCTTGTTAGAGGCTGCAAGGACATTGGCGTTGCGATCCCTGTCGCCGCAAGCGTTACGGAATTGACGCTTGATGCCGCGCAATGGCTTGAGGACTGCGCCCGCATGGAAGCGGCCGGCGCCGACGCGATACAGCTTGATTTCTTTTATATTGAAAACATGCTTTCCGAACCGGACTTTGAAAACCGGTTTGTTGCATTGCTGCGCGATATTCTCGGAAACGTTCGCATACCGGTAATGCCCAAACTGAACATCGCCCTCCCGGCGGGATATGCCGCGCGCCTACTCAAACAGGGCGGCATTACGTATGTCTCGCTTTTGGATTCCATTAAAACGCTGCCGCCGGTATTCTTTGACCGGCAGTCCGGCATGACGTTTGATACAGGTTTGAACGGCGGAGGATTGTCCGTTTTCGGTTCATTCATGCTGCCGGTTACGGCGCAGTATACCGAAACGCTGGCAACGGCAGGATTTGAAATTTGCGCCGGAGGCGGCGTTACCGGCGGCGGCAGCGCGGCGAATCTGCTCTTGCTTGGCGCGTCATCCGTACAGGTAGCGACCGATGTGCTGCTGAACGGGTACCGGCGATTCGCCGCCCTGCATGAAGAACTGGACCGGATCGAAAGAGATGCTGTTTCACCGCATTTTCCGGGCAGAAGTGGCAGCCTGAGCCTGTTTCACGAGCTTGGCAGGGAAATCTTCGGCGGCAACGGTTTTTTGCGCCATGCGTCATTACGCGCTGATGCCTGCAATCCGACTTCGTGCGGGCAGGAATGTATCCGCCAGACATTCTGTTCAATCGTACGCATAAAAGAAGGCAAACCTGCCTTTGCCGGATGCGAAGGATGCGGGCTGTGCGCCAATGTATGTCCGAGCGGCTCGATTGAAATGGTCACGCATGATTGTTTTTAATATACGGAATATGGTATAATATAACCACAAGCCTTTAGGGAGGAGCATCGAAATGGAACAGAATAGTATTATTGAAGGTTTCATCAAAAACTACAAGCCAAATGGGTTTGGCTTTTTTGAGGACGATACTTTTTTTCATATAAATGACGTGATCAACGCCAGGGACTACATATATCTCGATACGCTTAATTATCGTTACAAGGCAAGTTATGAAAAGTATCCATCCAGCCGCATTCCCGGTAAATATGAGGCAAAACGTGTTACAATTATCAGCAATGAACCAAAAAATCGCGAATCAAGTGAATATAAAGACGAAGGTAACCTTGAGGTTTTGGCTGAACAGCATGTAGATGTAAAATCACCTGAAGAGAATGAGGGTTCCGGGCATAAAGCTGATTTGGCAGAAGGAACCATCATATACTATGATTCTGACAAGAAACTGGGGTTTTTTAATGATGGAACTGTTTTTCATATTTCTTCGATACAGAATGAAAACGACTCTGTTATTGACACGGAAAAATTCTGCTATAAAGCAAGTTATGAAAAAGCCCAGGTAAGCATTGATCCTCAGCTATTTGTTGCAAACCGTATATCCATATTAAGCGAAGAGCAAAAAGCTGTCATAAATGCACTGGCCGTATCGGAGAAAGAAGAACCTGTTACTCCATACAATAATTTGGCTTTTGAAAATATTGAATTATCTGCTTCTGATGATAGAAAACAAAAGCAATCAAACAGCAGATATATCAATAATCGAAATGACAGCGTAGTTATGGGAAATGAGAACCTCACTGACGAAATCAAGGATAAAATATATTTATTGTTGAAACGATATTTTTCTGACGGTGAAACTATATCTTTAGTTGACATCGGGAACCTTTTCAGCAGAAATTCAATTTTCCCCAATACTTATGGCTTTCAGAAACTGTCCAGCTTATGTTGGAAACTTGAATACCTGGATGTAGAAAACCGGAAGATAAGCGGCGGTGGATCGCAATCATACGCTACTTTTCATTGGAGAAAAGATGTCATAGAAGCTGTTAGCGATTCCAGTGACTCCAAACACCCCCAGGACGAGGCGGCATACAATATTCCGAGGAAAATAATACAACCCGGAATACATAAAGACGCGACATTTAATGATTTGGATGCTGCCGAAAAAAGAATAATCAAGGCGTTTTCTGATATCTTTTTCATTACATTTGGCGGACACAATGTTAATTTTTCGGGTAAATTTGACAGCCGCTCGTTAAAAAGCAATTGGAAATACAGTTTCATGCGCCCAACTGATAATTTTGGCGAGAAATTTAATCTGGACAAGGAATTGGTTTTGGTATTTTCCAGTTATAACCGCTTCGAGACCAGTTCATTTGGCGCGCTTAGTCGTGTGTATGAGTATAATGAGCAAAGATCCCCTTTTAGACTGGAACGTATATGCAGTGTTATGGTCAGTAAAGATCCAAACGTTGTACAGAAAGTAAAAGATTCCCTTAAAGTCGTAAACACCGAGAAACAGTTTGTTGTAATCCCGTTTTCGTATGATGAAATAATTGAAAAACACGAAGAACTCAGCAAAGAGGACTGGATGGAATTCGTAACTCAGCGTTTTAGGGATTTTTTCTATGACCGGGACCTGTTTTCGGACGATACTCCGCTGAAAGATGAACAATATTTCTTTGGAAGGCAAACATTCGTACATGAACTTGTCAACCGATATAAATCTCATTTAAATTCAGGGGTATTCGGGCTTAGACGCAGTGGAAAAACCTCGACGCTTTATGCTGTGCAACGTCTTTTAAGGACAATCAGAAAAAAGTGGTTATGGTTCGATGCACAGCAATTACAACATAAACGTTGGAACCATGCCCTGCACTTCATTGTCTCTCATGCACATAAAGAGTTTGAGATAGATTATAATACCGATGAAAACGAGTATGATATTGGGAAGGCCGCATTTCTTTTTGAAAAGGAAATGCAGGAACTTAACGTGAAAATGCGCGGAGAATCTTTGCTTTTGATGATTGACGAAGTTGAATGGATTACATTCGGTATAGCGAATACAGAGCATTGGAAAGAAGGTGGAGACTTTATCTTTTTTTGGAATGCAATAAAGGCCTACTTCCATAAAAACCAGGAGATTTTCAACTTTATTATCGCAGGTACAAACCCCAGGGCAATCGAAGAGATAACTGTAAATGGTTTTGACAATCCATTGTACATGCAAGCAGAAATAAAATATATGCCGCCCTTTGATGAAACTGAGACAAAAGATATGATAAACAAACTGGGCGGGTATATGGGGTTGCAGTTTGACAACTCTGTCTGCAACACCATTACTTCGGATTACGGCGGACAGCCATTTATCATCAGGCAGTTTTGCAGTTCAGTTAACAACCATGTTAAACAAAAAAAGTTACAGAAACCAATAAAAATTACAAAAGCAATCTATGATAACGTAAAGAAAGAGTTTGATAAGTCAAGCGCGTTGTATACTTATTGCCTGCTTATCCTTGACGTTCTGATAACTAAATATTCTGGTGAATATGAGATATTGAAATCATTGGCCATAAGCGATGAAATTACTATTAACGAGCTTGTCAAAGATCGGGCGTTAATATCACATCTTGAGGGCTATGGAATAATTGAATTGTCTGGCGATCAAACATACTGTTTTAAAAATGAAACCATAAAGAACTATATAAGCGACGAAAGTAAGTACAAAAGGACCTTAAAAACAAATGATGAACGTATGAAGGAAGTTCATGAACGGTTATACAATGCTGAAATCAACCTTCAACGAGTTATAAAGCGTGTGCTGAAGCTATTCAAAGGTGAAGATGAGGCAAGAACGATAATACATGCAGAACTTGCCAAAATACCGGAAAACAGGGAGAATATAGAATTCCAAAGTTATTTGTTGGCAGATTTATTTTCCCGCAAATGCCATAAGCATTATTGGAACTACAAAAATCTTATTCTGGAGAATTGGACTTGTTTTGAACGCCAAATCCAAAGCAAAGATAATTTTAAAGGAATCATGGATTTTATAAAAGGTATACGCAATAGTGATGGTTTTCATGCCAGTTCTGAAACACCATTGGAAGAGGACAGGTTCATGTCGTTTAGAAACGCAATGGAACAGCTTGAAGGATGGCTTAAAGCGCTTGATTAACGGACAATCAAAAATCCTGGATACCCTGTCCCGAAATGCTGCGCCTTAAAGCCTAAGACGCTCCTCACTCAATTCTGACGTTATTGTCCGCAGGGGGGATGTTCGCCCACAGGCCGTCGAGAACGTATTTCTGCTGGCCGTACACAAAGCGTCCCCACAGACCGAGCTGTTTCGGATCAAAGGCCGGGCGGAGTCCGGGGTCTTCGTCGCCGCGATAATGGGCAACGAAGGCGTCTCCCACGGCGTTGGCGATGTAGTCCGTGTCCTTTTCGGAAACCTTGTACTTGCGAAGAACCGATGCTGCTTCGAGTACCACGGTTCTCTTTACAAAGGCATCTGCCCCGGCGGCAAAGTCCGTGCCGGGACGCAGTCTGTCCGCTATGGTCTCCGTGCGGATGTCCATGCCGTTATTGGTAATGGCAATAAACCGGATGGGACAGGGGGCGGTTATCAGCGAACCGGTTTCTATGTCGTACAGGGCCTTGTCGCCAAAATTGCCGCGGCTTATGTCCTGCGCGTGGTAATGCCCCGTGAAAATATATCTGACGTTCCACGACGCGAGAAATTTTCCGTAATCGGTGAAACCTGCGATGAGGTAATCCGGGTGGAGTTTTGACTGCCCCTTCCAGTGTTCCACAGCGCCGTGATGCTGCATCGCCATGACGGCCTTGTTTTCGCTTGCCGCAGTTCGCAGCGCCGAGGCGATCCAGTCCGCCGTACGCTGGCTGATCCTGCCGGAAACAATTTCCTCATGGCCCGGCTGATTTTCCCGGTAGCGGCAGGTATCAAGGGCGAGAAGCCACAGTCCCGGGACCGGCTCGGCGACATAGCTCAGGGAATCGTCGTCCCGCATGATCGCGGCGCCGAAGCCGAAGTCGTTGTAAATCCGCGCAAAATCTTCGGCGCTTACCGTCGGTACCGGCGCTGTTTCGTTTCCCTCATAGCTGACGGCGCCCGGATTGTTGATGTCGTGGTTGCCGGGAACCACATAGACGGCGATGCCCGCTCCGGTAAATCGTTTTAGTTTTTCCGCAACAAGTTCGTGGTTTGCCATCTCGCCGTCCTTGGTCAGATCGCCGGGGATCAAAATAAAGCGTGCGCCGGATGCCAGTATGAGTTCCGTGGCATAGTCCAGCAATTCGACGCTTTCCAGGAGGAGTTTTCTGTCCGCGTTCAGGGCTTTTTCAAAAGCCGCGCCCGCAGAACCAAGAGCCGGATCGTAGACATGGAGGTCGCTGATGACGGCGAATGACGCATTGGGGTAAGGGCGGGCGGCTATGTCCTCCTCGCCGATGTCGTAGCGGAGAGAAACGGTCTCTTTCGCGCATGACGAAAAAAAGCCTGCCGCCAGCACCGCCCCGATAAGCAGCGCGCCGGATGCCATTAACGGCAGCCGGGTTAAACGGTGCATAATGTGTGTATCCATCAACTTTTCCTGACCGCTATTTGTTCATGAACATGTCAATATACCCGCAGATGTAGAACGCGATGAGCAGCAGCGGGAGTCCCCAGACAAAGTAGTATTTCAGTTTTACGGGGAACAATAGACCCGATCCGGTGTTGGCCTCTTTGATAAAATTATCAAAACCCCAGCCTTTTCTGGATACGCAGAAGAGCGTGTAAAAGATCGCGCCCAGGGGCAGCAGGTTGTTGGAGAGGATAAAGTCTTCCAGGTCCAGCACGACGCTTCCCGGCCCCAAGGGGTTGAAGCCCGAAAGCAGATTAAAGCCCAGGGCGCAGGGTAGCGAAAGCAGTATCATCGCGCAGAAATTGAAAATGACGGACTTCCTTCTGCTGCAGCCGGTAATGTCCATGGCGAAGGCGATGATGTTTTCAAACACCGCGATAACTGTTGACATGGCGGCAAAGGTCATAAACAGGAAGAACAAAGTTCCCCAAAGCCGGCCGCCGGCCATGCCGTTGAACACGTTGGGCAGGGTAGCGAAGATCAGGCCGGGGCCCCCGGTGGGATCCAGGTTAAAGGCGAAACAGGCGGGGATGACCACAAAGCCCGCAAGAATGGCCGCCGAAGTGTCCAAAATGGTAACGGTGATGGCTTCGCCGGCCAGCCGCTTTTCCTTGCCAATGTAGCTGCCGAA
>WRJO01000035.1 GCA_009778545.1 Treponema sp.
ATCAATTGGTATTACTTCTTGCGAAAATATTGCTTGAGATCCAACAAGCAATAATATCATTATTAATGCGCCACTCTTTTTCATGTATATCTCCTTTATATAAATCATATCACATTAAAAGTTTATTGTAAATACATATTTTTATCAACTTTCCACAAAATTCAAAAAACTTGCGCTTAACTCCATATAGACTATTTTCAAGTTAATCTGCAAATCACATTGTAAGATGCATTTGTATTATAGCACTAACTTGTGTTATATGTGAAGATAGTTTCGTGTTAGAGCCAAAGATGGGGATTATTGAGCAAAGTGAATAATTTGTGACGAATTACAATATGGTGTCAAGGGGGCTTTGGATGGCAAGGACGTTGCGGCAGGCAATGTGGGTATAACGTTCGGTGGTACGGATGTTTGCGTGGCCGAGGAGGGTTTGAATATAACGGATGTCGGTGCCGCTTTCGAGCAGGTGGGTGGCGAATGTGTGACGAAGGCCGTGAATCGAAATTTTCTTGCGGATATTGGCGCGATGGACGGCTTTGTCGAAAATGTGCTGGGCTGAACGGATTGACAGGGGGCGGGTTGGGGGCTGGCCGGGAAAAAGCCATTTTTGTATCCCGAAAAAATCACAGTATTCGGTGATAAACCGGGCGGCGTTTTCGGAAAGGAGCGTGCACCGATCTTTGCGACCCTTGCCAAGCCGGATATAGATTACCTTGCGGGAAAAATCAATATGCTCTCTTTTAAGCGCGACTACTTCGCTGACCCGCATACCGGAAGAATAGACGAGCATCAGCAGCAGACGGTGCTTGGGGTTATTTTCCTTCTCAAGAATGCTGCGGATTTCCTCTTTTGAAAGCACCTGCGGGAGGCGGCCGTCGTTACGGGGGCGGTGGCGCTCATCAATCTCCCCGTTTTTCATAACCTCCCGGTAAAAAAATTTGATTGCGCTGATTGCAAGGTTTATTGACGAAGCAGAATATTCCCTGTCTTTCTCAATGGACGCCAAAAATCGAGTTACATCTTCCCCGTGAATATCCTCCGGAGACTTTTGCAGAGTCCTGCACAGCAGGCGGTTATAGTATACATACGCGCGCCGGGTGCGGGGACTGTATTTGCGGGAACGAAGTTCCGCCTCCAGTTTACTTTCCCAACGTTCCGGAAATTTTTCGGGTGGCGGCAGAGGACCAAGCATCGTATATATTTTTTGCGGAGGACTGAGAGCCGAAGCGGGGTTTACGCAGGGTGTTTCTTCCTGAGAAAAATTTCCAAAACCAAAAACGCTTATCCGACAAGAAGAATTTTCATCAACCTGGACATAAGGGATATACGAAGCAATAAACCTAAAACGCGCCGGATGAACACTGCGATCGAAAATAAATTCCTGCCGGTCATTGTCCCAAACTCCGCCGCCCACAGACACAAGCAGGCGGAAAAGATGCTGGTCGTAATTAAAAAAGGGAATCCGAACAGAGGCAGCTTCACAGAAAATATAGACAACTTCCATTGTTGCCCTCCATAATTAATTTGTATGGGTTCTTTCCAAAGCCGATGGGTCAAATACATAAAAAAGCAGAACTGGACAGGCAACAAACCGAGGTGCCCTAATAAGCATATAGTAGAATAGATTAAGGAAAAAAGCAACCTGGAATTAGCCGAATTTTGAGTAAAAACCTGACAAATTGACGCCGCTAAATCGTGTTCGCACATCCCGCAGAATCAATACCGGGAGGGCGCTCCGGCGGCTACGGAGTTTTTTCGGGCGGCATACCTTGTAGCTTTCATTAAGCGCTATAAATCTCCGAAACCCCCGGTTATTATGTTCGTCAGAAAATCTACGGCTTCCTGTTCATCTTCACCGTTTGCCGCCAGCTCTATCTCCACTCCCCTGCCGACGCCGAGGCTCAGTACAAATACGATTGATTTCGCGTTTACCGGATCGCCATTTTCGTCCGTGCGGCGGATGGTGATTTTCGATTTGAATTGTCCCGCGGCATTGACAAAGTCCGATCCCGGACGGGCATGTAGTCCGCGCCTGTTAATTATCGTTACGTTTTTTACGTACATGGTTTATTCCGTTATCCAAGTATTTGTTTCAGAAAATTTTCAACTTCATCTGCGGTAGGAAGCTCCTGTACCGTGCGGGCTATCTCCTCAAATGCCAGGATGGGGAGCCGCGATATCATCCGCTTGACCTGCGCTACCGATGAAAGCCCCATGCTCAATTTGCGGAGGCCAAGCCCAACCAGAGCCGCCGCCGCAAAAGGGTCGCCGCCCATCTCCCCGCATACACATAACTGCTTGCCGGCGCCGCTAAAATGCCCCGCCACCTTTCCGATGAGGCGGAACACCGCCGGATGAAAGCTCTGGTAATAGCCGGATACTTCGGGGTTCATCCGGTCAACGGCGGTAAGGTACTGGCAAAGATCGTTTGTCCCAATGCTTGCGAAATCGACTTCTTCTGCGGCGAGATCGGCAATCATGGCAATTGACGGAATTTCGATCATGATGCCAAGCCTGAAATCTCTGTTATACGCAATACCATCACAATCAAGATCGTCTTCTACTTCCTGAATAATGGATTTGGCGCGCCGTATGTCGTCTATCGAGCCGACCATCGGCAGCATAAGATGGAGGTTTCCGAAAACCGAAGCGCGCAGAGCGGCCCTTAGCTGGGTTTTAAAAATGCCGGGATACGCAAAGCAGAGCCGCAGCGCCCGGTTCCCCAAAAACGGATTGTCCTCTTTCGGGGTTTCCATGCAGTCAAGCTGCTTGTCGCCGCCGATGTCCAGTGTACGCAGCGTTACCGGCCGTTTTCCGTAGAGTTCCAGTACCTTGCGGTATGCCGCAAATTGTTCATCCTCGGACGGAAGATCTTTCCGCCCCATAAAGAGAAATTCCGTGCGGAACAGCCCAACAAAATCGGTACAGGTGGCGCCGGCCAGATCATCGTCGTCGGCGCATCCGATGTTAAGGCCGATGTCGATCCGCATGCCGTCTGCTGTAGCAGATTTCCTTTTCGAAAATTTTTTAATTTCCGCCGCCTCCCTGAGGTATCGTGCCCGTTTCGCCGCAAGCCGTTTTTGGGTCTCATTGTCCGGATCGGGGAACACCTCGCCGGTAAGGGCATCCACCGCCGCGAAACCGTTCTGCCTGAGCGACTCAAGCAGGCGGGGAATGCCGACGACGGCGGGGATTCCGTAGCTGCGGGCGATGATCGCCGAGTGGGAAGATGCGCCGCCGGTTTCGGTGATGATGGCAAGCGCATTGCGCCGGTCCAGGGTAGCGGTGTCCGAAGGCAGGAGATCCCTGGCGGCGATGATCACCGGAGCGCTCAGGGAGGTAAGGTTGCTGCCGGGAAGCCTGTGCCAGATACGCAGAATCCTTTTGCGGACATCTTCCAAATCAACAGACCGCTCCCGGATCACCGGATCTTTTGTTTTTTCGATAACCTCGATAAATTTCCCGTACGCTTTCCAAATTGCCCAACTGCCCGCCCATAGTTCCGCTTCTATGCCTTCGATTATTTCATTCCGGATATCCGGGTCGTACAGAATGTCCAGATGCGTGCTGAATATTTTTGCCTTTTCCGGCTTATCGTGCGCCATCGAGGCGTGGATGGAACGTATCTCCCCGGCAGCGATTTCGCAGACTTCTGCGTAATGATCCTTTTCGCGTTCAACCGCATCGCTTTTTATAAAACGTTCAGCCGCGTCAATATCAGAAGGACGGTAAATATACACAGCACCCAGTGCAACACCATGCGACGCGGAGATTCCCCTTAACACCATGCCGGTCATTCCCCCACGATGCACACAGCCGATTCGTTTGATGAATTCCGCTTTTCCCGCACCGATTTCGCCCTGGAGGCTGGTTTATTTTTTTTAAAACGCATTTTAACCGCTGTGAACAAACTCACTTTGGTACAGTTCAGTTGCCTTGAGTTTTTCCTTAATCTCAACGGCACTTAACACATTCCGCAGCCCTATGACCGTGGTTCCTTTTTCCTGTATGTCCCTGAACATGTTAATAAAATTCTGCGGAACAAAGGCAATGTCGTACTGGCTGGCGCTGCTTCTCCCTTCCGCCATGGCGCAGTGGTGGATTTTTTCGATGGGAATTCCCAGTTCCCTGGCTACCGCTTCCACCGACATTTTCATCATCAGGCTTGTACCCGCGCCATTGGCGCAGGCTACAATGATCTTCAGACTTCTCGGCATTATGCTTCCTCCCAATTTTTCTTAGTGGCTTCATGGCCGCAAATGGCCATTTAGAAATTTTCATACTTTGCATCCAGCGCCGAAAGTTCGGCTTCCGACGCTACATCCCGCAAATCGGCGCATAATGCTTCGTTGGTGAGCATCGTGAAAAGTCGGCGCATGTTTTTCAGATGGAGGGCGTTATCGGTCGCGGCGAGTGTAAAGAATACCGAAGCCGGTTTTTCGCCGCCAATATCATCGAAAAAAACGGGGAGCGCAAGTTTGGTGAAGGCGATTGCCGTCCCGAATACGTTAGGCGAATTCTCCGATGAATGGGGCAGGGCAATGCCTGGCAGCACCACGATGTACGGGCCGTTTTCCACCAGGCTGCCGATTATTTCATTCGCATAACGCTCGCTGACAATACCGGCTTCTTCAAGCGCTCTGCAGCTAATCCTGACTGCGTCCTGCCATGAATCGGCACCTTCGACGAAGCGGCATAATTTATTATCAATAATTTCTTTTAGTAGCATACAGTTGCCATCTATTAAGGTTAAAACAGAAAACGGATAATGCAAGCAAAAATAAATTTTGCGTCAAAAGATGCTCATAATGTTTGAAAAAAAACACCGTTGCACCGGCTTGATGGTTGAGGAATCTGCAGAAATATGCCATAGTTGAAAATTATGACAGCTCATATAGGGGTTATCGGCGCGGGGGCGTGGGGTACGGCGATTGCCAAAATTATCGCCGAAAAGGGAAAGGACGTTGTTATCTGGAGTCTGGAACAGGACAACAGCGACGACATCAATCTGCATCACCGGAATTCGCGTTACCTGCCGGGGATTGATCTTCCGGAAAACATCCGTGCTACAACGGACATCATGGAAGCGGCATCGGGGCGGGAGTACCTTATCCTGGCGGTTCCCTCGCTGTACCTTCTGCAAACCGTCAGGCAGATTCTTCCGGTACCATCGGTTCAGGACGGAGAAACAGCCATCGCGGTGCTGACCAAGGGCTTTTTGTCGACGGGCAAAGGCCCGCGGCTAATCCTGGAAACCCTGGAGGACTACCTTCCCGGTTTTTACCGGCAGTCGCTGGTATACATTGCCGGACCGAGCCACGCAGAGGAAGTGTCGAGCGGCAAAATCACCGGGCTTATCGCCGCAAGCGAGAGCGCAAAAAATTCCATCCGCTTCCGCGATTTGATAAAAACAAAGCGCCTGTTTGTGTTTTCCTCGTTCGACGTGCGCGGCGTTCAGGTAGCCGCCGCCGCGAAAAATGTTATCGCCATCGCTTTCGGAATGCTTGACGCATTTAAAACTCTGGGGGACGGCGGCTCCCCGGGTGGCGCAAACATGTTCGGAGACGGAACGGAGTCCATGCTCCTTGCCGCCGGCCTCAACGAGATACAAATCCTCGGCGTGGCGATGGGCGCTACCCACCCCGAAACCTTTACCTCCATTTCCGGCATCGGCGATCTTGACGTTACCTGCCGTTCTGTTCACGGCAGGAACCGCCGCTTCGGCAAGGAAATCATCGAAAAAAAACTGCTAGAACCGTTCGCCAACCTTGACGATCTTATCGCAAGGATAGACCAGATTGGCTATCTGCCCGAAGGCGTTGCCGCTGCAAAACAGATAAAGGCGCTTGCAGAAAAATACCGGCTAAAAATGCCCATATCCATCGGTCTGCACCAAATCCTGAACCGGGAAATAGAGCCGATTGATTTTCTGGAGAATTTCCTGAACGGGCTTGGACATTAGTACGGCAAGGAATGGCACATGTTTGACAAACTGACACAAAAAGTTACCGACGCCCTGCGCTTTGTCGCGGGAAAATCGGCAATCAGCGAAAAAAATATTGAAGACGCCGTTGACGCCATCAAAATGGCGCTTCTGGAAGCGGACGTAAACCTGCGCGTGGTGCGGCGTTTTGTCAACTCGACAATTGAGGAAGCAAAGGGCGAAAAGGTGCTGCGTGCGGTAGACCCCGGCCAGCAATTTGTAAAAATCGTTCACGATAAACTTGTTTCGTATCTGGGCGGCGGCGATGAGGCGGAGCAGAAACTGAAACTGCGGGGACCGGATGTTATTTCCACGGTACTGATGCTGGGGCTGCAGGGTTCCGGCAAAACGACCAGTTCCGCCAAGCTGGCCCTGCGCCTGAAAAAAGAAGGCCGTAAACCTCTGCTGGTTGCCTGCGACCTGGTGCGTCCGGCGGCAATGGAACAGCTTGCCGTGTTGGGAAAGCAGATCGGGGTACCGGTTCATCTGGAAGAGGGCGCCTCAAATAGTGTGCAGGTATACAAAAACGCCCTTGCCTGGGCGCAGCAGAACCTTATCGACACGCTGATCATCGACACCACCGGCCGGCTGCAAATCGACGAGCCGATGATGGCGGAACTGGGCCGGCTGAAAGACGCGTCCAAACCCGACGAAATGCTCCTCGTCGCCGACTCGATGACCGGCCAGTCCGCTGTGGACATCGCAAAAACCTTTGACGAAAAAATCGGCCTGACAGGCGTTGTGCTGACCAAGTTCGATTCGGACACACGGGGCGGCGCTGCGCTGTCCCTGAAAACGATCACCGGCAAGCCGCTGAAATTTACCGGAACCGGAGAGAAGCCGGAAGATTTTGAGCCATTCCACCCCGAGCGCATGGCGGGCCGCATTCTGGGCATGGGCGACGTGGTCAGCCTGGTGGAAAAGGCCCAGGAAGTAATTGATCAGAAGGAAGCCCTGGAACTCCAGAAAAAAATGGAGAAGGAAAATTTTACCCTGGAGGACTGGCTGAGCCAGCTTCGTTCGGTAAAAAAAATGGGCTCCCTGCAGTCGATGCTGGAGATGATCCCCGGAATGCAGGGAAAGATAAGCGAAGAGGACATCGACAAGGAAGACCTCAAGCGGCAGGAGGCGATTATATCCTCAATGACCCGCAAGGAACGGGCGAACCACCTGATCATCGGGCCGCCGCGCCGCAGCCGCATAGCGCGGGGATCGGGCACGTCGGTGGCGGAAGTGGCGCGCCTGATCAAAAAATTTGAGAAAATGCGCGGCATGATGAAAAAAATGGCAAAGTACGGAAAGAACCCCGCCAATTTAATGCAGGCGATGCAGGGCTTTGGCAGATAGGGATTACATCTGATTGCGCTTCGCGTTCACGAAGCGGGTAAAATCATTAATGTTTTTTACTATCATCCGGTTGGCATTCATGTCAAGGCGGTTCTGCATGACAAAATGGTTCAGCGTCTCCCGTGTCTGTATCACGCTCATTCCCGCCCAGTGGGCGATATCTTCTACGGTGGTATGAAATTCGCGGGTTGTTCCGCTCTTGTTCCGGCTGGACTGGGTTTCGTCAAGCATCAGAAACACGTCAGCAATTTTCGACTGGGGATCGGGCAGGGTAAGGATCATAAAGCGCCGCTTGGAATCGTAGATGCGCTTGGAAAAAATCCGCAGGAGCTTGAACGCGATCTGCGGGTTGCCCATAAGGAGCGTTTCAAAATTTTCCGAGTTTAATTCCAGCACCCGCACATGATCCAGGGCGATGGCGCTGGCGGTGCGCGGCGAGTCTTCCAGAATGGCCATCTCGCCGAACATCTCCGGCGGCTCAAGAATATCAAGGGTACGTTCGAATTCCCCGGCGTTCTTTACCAGCTTTACCCTTCCCGACTGGATCACATAGAACGTATCACCCGGTTCGAATTCGGAAAAAATAATTTCATCAGGATGGAAAGTCCGGGTATAGCCGGCGAACGATGAAAGTTCCATGTATCCCCTATCTCCTTTGGCCCCTGCCGCGCGCCTGGCCCGGATCATTGCCAAGGGCAAGGGCAACTTCCACAACCTCAAGGTTTTTTGTCGCCTGATCGACGTTCCTTCCCTCCGGGTAATGGGCAAGGTAGCGGCTGAAAACATATTTTGCGTGTGAATAGCGTTTGAGTTTCAGATAACGCTCTCCGATGGCGTACAGGCCGTCCTCCGGTCTTACCTCCGCCGATTCCACAAGCCGCGAAACCTGGGTATGTATGCGCCGCATCTGGGTGGAAAACACCTTGAGCATCTTTAAAACGATCCGGGTGTTCGACATGGCCATCGTTTCAAATTCGGAAACGGTAAACGCCAGCGCCGTTGAATCGGTCAGGGCGATTGCGTTTTCCTCGCGGGGGAAACGGCCAAGCGCGGACTTAACGCCGAAAAATTCGCCAGGCAGCACCTGATCGCGCACGTCGTCGCCGGTTTCCATGTCCCGGTACACCAGGCTTGCTTTGCCGGTCTGCAGGATGAAGATTCTGTCCGCATCTTCTCCCTGGGCGTAAATGAGCGAACCGGTGGTAAACTGAAAAGGTTTCGGCACTGCAACAATTCCTTACAAATAAAACCCGCTTGACGCTGATTCTATTTTAAGTCTTTAAGGCATAGAGGTCAACAACCATTTCCGCTAGAATGGCATTGATGGTCGATTTGCATACCCATTCGGACGCCTCTGACGGGGACTACAGCCCCGCGCAGCTCATACGGGAAGCGGCAAAAAGGGGCATTAGCGCCCTGGCCCTGACCGACCACGATACCCTGGGCGGCCTGGAAAAAGCGGGAAATGAGGCGAAAACGGCCGGAATCCGCTTTATCCCCGGCATTGAGATAAGCATTAAGTGGGAGGGGAACGCCGCAATCAGCGGGCTTGGCCCCGGCGGAGAGATGCACCTTTTGGGACTGGGCATACATTCGCCGACCCCCGCCTTTTTGGGGGCGATTGCCGGGTTATCCAGCCGCCGCGAGGCGAGAAACCGCGAAATCCTTGAGCGTATGCACGAGTTGAGCATAGAGGCAAGCTGGGAGGAGGTTATTGCCATTGCGGGCGGCGATTCGGTGGGAAGGCCGCACTTTGCCAGCCTTCTGGTGGCGAAAAAAATCGTCAGAAACCGGGAACAGGCGTTTTCCCGCTACCTGAAGCCGGGAAAGCCCCTGTTCGTCCCCAAGGCCGGCCTCGGCTTTGACGAAGCCGCCGCCGTAATTTCCGAATCCGGCGGTATTCCCATTCTTGCCCACCCGATGTCGCTCTACGTAGCCTGGGGCCGCCTCCCCGATCTGGTACAAGCCCTGAAAGACCGCGGCCTGCGAGGCATTGAGGCATGGCATCCCATCGCCAAACCCAAGGCATGCCGCCGCCTTGAGGAACTGGGCAGGTCGCTGGGCCTGCACATCACCGAGGGCAGCGACTTTCACGGCTCCACCCGCCCCGATCGGCAGTTGGGCCACTCCCACCGCGGCAGACCGATAAGCGACGCGGTTTTGGAAGCAATCCCGGAGCTGGGGGGTTGAATTCGAATACCTCACACGGAGGCACAGAGGCACGGAGGTAAGAGGGGGTTAAATCCCAATTCATCACACGGAGGCACAGAGGATAGAGGGACTTAATTCCCAATTCTTCACGCGGAGGCGCAAAGGCGCAAAGCACGCAGAGGTAAGAGAAAACAACAGATAGGAGAGATAACTTTGAAAGTCTATAAAAATACCGGTTTTCCCTTTTCCTGTTTCTTGAAAGCGTTACTTTTTTACATGTGCTTACTGTGTATATTATCATGTACAATAAAAAAGCAAAATAGTGAAATAATAGTATTAAAAAATATATTTGAAGACTTATTTACAGATGTCCCGAAAGATTACAATGAATTTACCGGCAAAAAAGGTTTTGAAATTACAGAAGTATTTCCAGACGATTATTTACGTCCTGAAAAGGAAATTTGGGTCAAAAACGATTCTTTCTCGATAGTATATTATCCTGGTTATTATGTAAACACTGATGATGATACATTTATACCGTATTGCGTTAATATCGATAAAAAAAATGATGAAATAACATTAGGAAATTACATCGGAGAAAATTTTGAAATTTTATCCCGGCATTTCGTTAATGAAATTGTACACACATCATATGTTGATTTTTGGCCTGATCATGAACCGTTTACCTCCCACAGCTATGGAGGTCAAATGAATTCCACCAGCAGCTTTGTGAGGATATATTTATCGGTTCATATTATCGACAATATCATTATAGGAATAAGATATGGATATGAGATATAAACAAAGACTTCGCACCCCTTACTCCCTACTTCCTCCCCCTCCCTGTTCCCCACTCCCTACCTCCTACTCCTCCCCCTCTCCCTATTCTTCCTTTGCGCCCTCTGCGCCTTTGCGCCTCTGCGTGAAATTTTTCGAAAAATTCTTCACACGCCCATAGTAACTATCTCGTAAGGGTCTTCCCCGTAGCGGCGGTGCTGTACGGCTTCGAGGATGTGGACGGTGTCGATTATTTCGCTGTCGTCCAGGTCGGCGACGGTGCGGGCGACCCGCAGAATGCCGTGGTAGGCGCGGCCGGAAAGTCCCAGCCGGGCAAGGGCCTTGCGCAGCGCACCTTGCGCCCGCTCGCTCATGGGGCACAGCTTTTCGATATTGCCGGCGGGTATCGCGGCGTTGCGGCGAATCCCTGTGTCCCTGAAACGCCGACGCTGTATTTCTACCGCCTCGCCCACCCGCCGGGCTATGACGGCGCTTGATTCGCCGCCGTCTTTTTCGCTTCTGCCGATCTCGTCGATCCTGGGCGGGATGACGGGGACGCGAAGCTCGATTCGGTCGAGGAGCGCGCCGCCGAATTTGCGCCAGTACCGGTAAATTTCATCCGACGAGCAGAGGCAGCCCTGTGTTTCGCCTAACGCCCAAGTTTCTGCTTGAGACCCATCGTCAGTCTCACCGTGCCGGTTTTCGCTGCCTCTGTCAAAGCCGCTGCGTGTGTGTATGCCAAGCCGTCCGCAGGGGCAGGCGTTGGCGGCGAGGAGCAGTTGGAATTCTGCCGGCAGGCGCAGCGGCCCTTCGGCGCGGGATATGCTGATCACCCGGTCTTCCAGCGGCTCGCGCAGCGCCTGCAGCACATTGACCCTGAATTCCGGCGCTTCGTCGAGGAACAGCACACCAAAGTGGGCGAGGCTTATCTCGCCGGGACGGGGGGTTCTGCCGCCGCCCAAAATCCCCTCGGCGCTTGCCGAGTGATGCGGGGCGCGGAACGGCGGGCATGTGATCAGCCGGTCGATAAAGCCCCCTGCCGGACCGGCGCCGTTTCTCAGCGGCCCCGCCAGGCTGTACAGCCGCGTCACTTCAACCGCTTCATCGGGACTCAGCGCCGCCATAATCGAGGGCAGCCGCCTGGCGAGCATGGTCTTGCCCGCGCCCGGCGGCCCGAAGACCAGCATGTTGTGTCCCCCGGCGGCGGCGATTTCCAGGGCGCGCTTGTACACCGCCTGGCCGCGCACGTCGGCAAAGTCTCCGGCATCGGCGGGCAGTGGCGCGGCTTCTGTTGCAGCTAACGGCAAAGCGCCGGGCAGCGTCCCGTTTTCCTCACGGAAAAAAAGCGCGTCGACCGCCTCCCGCAAAGTGCCAACCGCGGCAAAGCGCATCCCCGCGCCGCCGTTAAGGCCGCCCAGAATCGCCGCTTCGCCCCCATTTTCCGCCGGGACAATAAATTCGCCGATGCCCTCTTCCATGCCGGCTGCAATCGCCGCCAGAACGCCCCGCACCGGACGCACCCTGCCGCTTAACTCCAGTTCCCCCATCACCAGCAGATTCGGCGGAACCGGCGCAAGGTCCGCCGCCGCCATCACCGCCAGGGCAATCGGCAGATCCAGCGCCGCACCGTCCTTTCGCAGCCCCGCCGGGGCCAGGTTGATCAGAATCCTGTCCAGCGGAAAACTAAACCCAGAATTCCTGAACGCCGCCCGCACCCGTTCCCGCGCTTCCCGCACCGCCCCTTCGGCAAGCCCTGAAATGTCAATGCCCGGAATCCCCCGGCGGATATCCGCCTCAACCCGGATAATAATCCCCCCCGCACCGTACGGCGCATAAGCCATCACACTCATCATATACCTCTGCTATATATATGGCGAGAAAGTGCGATTTGCTTTATTGTATGCGAAAAAAAAATACTGAAAGTGTTTTTTTTGAGACAAATACCTTACCTAAACACCAACCTCTGGTTGGTGCTCCGTAGCGAGGATTTTTAAAAAATTCGGTTATTTTATAAAAATTCCCGGGAAAATAGCAGCGTTAGGGCGTTTTAAGGTATGAAAATATGTTTTCCTATCACTTTTTTTCTTTGTCCCCTTCCCTGACTCTCACAATCATCTTACGCCACCAGTCTTGAATAATCGACAACCGAAACTTCCGTACCAACTGCCGATGCAAATCTGTCGATCAAGTTTTCGAGTTCCCTGGCGACCGTTACGCTGTACCATGTGTTACCACATTCCGTACAGACATGAGCTGGAACATGACGAATCACAACAACTCCGTGTTCAATATCCTCGGTATAAGTAACGTTCATTTCTTCCATATCCGCTTTACAGATTCCACACTTCATGATCTGCCCTCCTTACGCTTTTTGCCTCCGGCCTCCCACTTTTCTGGTGATGGCCGGTAAGCCGTAATGATATATAAACGCTTTTCACCAATACTACAAACCACATGTATATTTTCCGCATTGATCAAACAACTCGGAAAAGACGGTTTTCTGCAATGCAGGGTTCAGCTTACCCTAAACCAACTCTCTCATCCCTAATAGCTGATTTCATCACCTCATCAAATGCCCCTATATCGAGCCCTCGTACACCACAAGCTGCTTTGCGTCGATGGTTACCGTCAGCCCCGATTCGAGTTTTTCTGCCGCGCGGCGGATGTGGGTAAGCCAGACGAGGTTCGGGTTGATGTCGTGCAGAGTTTTGCTGCTGATTTCAGAAATTTCCTCGCAGATGACCCCCTTCACGATGCGGATTATGGGTGTGTAATCGGCGGTCAGCACGCGGCAAACCAGTATTTCGCCGTTAAGCATAATGATCTTGTCGCGGGCGTCGTTGGGCGTTGTGGCGTGAATTATTTTGCCCTGAACGCGGGTAATGGCGGGGTTGGCGCAGCCGCCGGAGCTTGAGTGGGCGAGTATCGTTCCGAGGATCAGAACGCGGACGGCGTTTACGATGTGCGGGCTGTTGAGCGGCAGGCCTGCAACAAGCATTATCTTGTCCGATATGCCGGCCATTCCCGTCTCCGATGTGATCTTCATCGCGTTCTGGATCATGCTTTCCGTTTCGGCGACAAGCGGTGAATGGTGGGCAAACACACCCCAGTACAGCTGCATCATGCGTTCGGCACGTTCGTTAGGCGTAACAGCAAGCACCGGTATGTCCGGCCTGAACGTGCTCAAGAGCCTTGCCGTGTTGCCGGACAGCGTCGGAGTAACTATCGCTTTGGCATTAACCGCCGATCCGATTTCCACCCCCGACCGCGACATGATGATGCCCAAATTTTCCCTCGGATTGTGTTCCTCGGAAAGACATTCATCGTGAAAATCTTCCATGCGAGCGCGGAATTGTTCTGATTGCTCGACGGTCCGGGCGATCTTATCCATCATCTGCACCGCTTCAACCGGATATGCCCCCGAGGTTGTTTCCCCGGAAAGCATGACCGCATCTGTCCCGTCGAAAATGGCGTTGGCAACGTCGGTAAGTTCTGCGCGCGTGGGGCGGGGGTTGACGATCATCGATTCGAGCATCTGCGTCGCGGTGATAACGGGCTTGCCAACCTTGCGGCACACGTCGATGATGTGTTTCTGGGCGAGCGGGATCTGTTCGGTGGGAAGCTGTACGCCAAGGTCTCCGCGCGCCACCATCACGCCGTCGGCAAGCTGGGCGATTTCCTTGATGTTTTCAAGACCTTCGCCGTTTTCAATTTTTGCGATAATTTTTATCGATGAATTGAGGCTCTCAAGGTACTTTTTGATTTCGATGATCTCATACGGGAAACTCAGGAAGCTCGCGGCGATAAAATCAACATCCATTTTCACGCCAAAGGCGATGTCTGTTTTATCCTGCCCGCTCAGGATGGGAAGGCGGGCGTGTACGCCGATAAGGTTGACGTTTTTTTTGCTGCCGATTGAGGCGGCGTTATTCGCGCGGCAGTTAACGATGCCGCCGTCAACGCCGAGCACTTCAAGGTC
This sequence comes from Treponema sp., assembly GCA_009778545.1. Classification (GTDB taxonomy): domain Bacteria; phylum Spirochaetota; class Spirochaetia; order Treponematales; family Breznakiellaceae; genus WQXQ01. Next base: position 14,238 of record WRJO01000035.1, read on the forward strand.
GAGAAGGCCGTCCGCTACAAGCACATGATGGCCGCATTTCAGTTTTGACGGCGCTTCGGTCCAGGATATCGAAATGCGAGCGGGTTTTTTTCCCGCCGCCGCCGTGGTCATGCAGTCGTCAACGCTAACCGCGACGCTGTCATCCTTGTTAATCGTCACCTTGCCGTCGTCTTTTACCATGCCGGTTCTGATTTCCGGCCCCTTGGTGTCCAGCAAAATGGCAACCGAAACTCCCAGTTTGCCCGCCACCCGCCTGACGCGCTCAATCGCTTCGCCGTGCGTTTCGTGCGACCCGTGGGAAAAATTAAGGCGGGCAACGTTCATCCCCGAAAGGATAAGGTCGCGTACAACTTCGTCCGTGTTGGACGATGGGCCTAACGAACATACAATTTTTGTTTTCCTCTTCTGCATTCTTTACTCCTTTTATACCGGCAGTGTTTGCGGCTCGACTCCGAGCGCTTTTGCTGCCTGTTCCGCGCCGTTCATTCCGGCAATAATAACTTTACCGGCGGGGTTTTGTTCAGATAAATTTTCCAAAACGGCGGAAATGTCTTCTGTTGATATGTTGATGAGCCGTTCCAGTTTCTTCCTGCGATGGCTGTCGTTTATTCCGGTCAGGAAACGAAGAAAATCGACAAAGCTTTTTCCTGATGGTGTATCGGGGCGCGTCTCTTTCGCATAACAGCCGATGATCATCTTTTCAAGGTCTTCGTTAAAATTATCATCCCCGCTTATTTCTGCGGCGCTGCTTTTGAGTATGGCGGAAAACGCATCCAGCGAGCGCAGGGGGTTGGGATCGCGGTAGGTGGAAAGGGAAAAGTTGCGCTCGATGCCGTCGCTGGAAGCAAAGGCCCCGTACGCGCCGCCCTTCATGCGTATGTCTTCCCACAGCGCGCCCGTTGACAGTTGGTGCGTCAGTACCGTTTCGGCAGTCTGCGCTATGGTGTCAAAAGGCGCGGCGCACAGCATCATTGCGGCAAAGCCCACCTGCAGCGACGGCGAAGCAAACACCTCGATAGCAGGAATATCTTCCGAATTCCGCTCACAGAGGCACTGAGGCACAGAGGAAGGCGGGCCGAAGCGGCTGAATCTTTCCGCTACCAGCTCTCCGCCTGTTTTGAGCGCTTCGGCTGAACCGGCAAGGCTGGCGATGATCCCGCCCGATGCTATCGCGTCACGCAGATAGTGCAGCTTTGCGGCGATTTCGGCGGTGTCCATCTCGGCAAGGCGGTGGACAAATTCAAGCTGGGTTAAGCCGTTCCATGTCTCCCTCGTCTGACTCGACGTCGAGGCAAAGCGGCTTGCACGGCGCGATGCGTAGCTGTGACCGAGCGGGGCAAGGCTGGATCTCGCCTCGTTTTTTATTTCCAAAACCAGGTCCCGCAGCCGCCTTGTGTCGGAAAAATCCGCCTCGCTAATCAAGCGCAAGGCCAGGTCCAGAGAGGGCGCGGCTTTTTCGTCGAGGCACTTGAGGCGGTAGATGATCCAGTCGCGGCCGGCAAGGTTAGAGCCGCCGCCATCGACTGCCGAGCCGGTGTGCAGGATGGGGGAAAAACCTCCAACGGTTCGTGCCAGCAGGCTGGACACTTCGGCATAGTCCATGCCGGGAAGGCCCACGCCTATTACCGCAGAGCTAAAGAAAGTAAGCCAGAGATAATCATCCGGCGGCAAAATGTCCAGCGGAAAGGCCAAGTCGAAATAGGAAATGCCGTTGGTGTACATGTCGTGGCAGAGCGCGGGAACGCCCCTCAGATCCTCATGGCGGCGGCCTACCAGTTCCGGCTCGGGGGAAAGGTCGCTGCGGGAAAGGTGCGGAATCGCGGCAAGCGCTTCGGGGCTGTCGTCTTCGTTTTGCATTTTTTCAAGGGCGGCGGATTTTTCCGCTATGGATTCCCGGTCCGCCGCGCTCATCTCCCGTCCGGCTTTTGCCAGCGCTTCGGCAAAGCGCGCCTCTTTTTGCGGCAGAAAATCTTCTTTCGGTTCCACTACCACCAGCGCACGATGGGGGTTGTCCAATAAATATTTTTGTATCAGGCCTTCAAAAAAGCGGTCGTCTTCGGCAAGGCGCTTTTTAAGGCCGGTCATTGCCGGGACCAGCAGCATACTTTCCCAGGGCTTGCTTCCGTGCAGCCAGGATCGCAGGGCGCGCCGCATCCACACCAGCGAGAACGGCCCGCCCGCCCGCTTGATCTCCCGCTGGGAAAATTCCATATACAGCAGCACCGCTTCAATTTCCCCCCGGGGAATTCCCTCGGCGACAAGCCGGCGCAGTTCGGTCAGAATAAGGCGCTCTACCTGCTTTTCCGCGCCGTTATCGCAGCCGCCCACCCCGCGCAGCCCGGCGACAAATACCGTCTGGCCGAGTTCCTGCTCAAAGCCGGAAACCGGGGTAATGTCTTCGCCAAGGGCGGATTCCACGAGCGCCCGCATAAGGGGGGAGCCGTCATGGCCGAGGAGAATGTCAGTTAACGCGGCAATGGCGATGTTTTCGTCAATGTCGGCGGCATCGGCACAGAGCCATGAGAGGAACACCGTCGCTTTGGTATCCCCGCCCGCGGGACATGGAACGCGGAATTCCTCCGGCGCGTTCCATTGCCGCTGCCTGGCGACCGGCGGCGCGGCGGAACCGGCCTCCAACGACGAGAAAAATGTATCGCTAAGGAAGGCAAGCTGCCGTTCGGTGGGAATGTTTCCCATAAGAAAGATACGGCAGTTTGCCGGCGAATAGCGGTTGCGGTGAAATTCCTGCAAGCCCTCCCAGCTTAATTCGGGAATATGATCCGGGTCGCCGCCGGATTCAAAGCTGTACGGTGTATCGGGCAGCACGGCCTTTACCGACCAGTGGCTGGCGTAACTGTCCAGCGACGAATACGCCCCCTTCATCTCGTTATACACAACGCCGGTAACGGAAAGCGCGCCGCCGTCGCCGGCAAACTCGCGGCGATGGCCCTCCTGCATAAAGGTCCATTCGGCAAGCAGGGGGCGGAACACCGCGTCGCCGTACACCGACATCAGGTTGAAGTAATCGCGCTCGTTTACCGAGCTGGCGGGGTACACGGTTTTGTCGGGAAAGGTCCACGCATTAAGGAACGTTTGCAGGCTCCCCTGGGCAAGCACCAAAAAGGCGTCCTTCAGCGGATAGCGTTCCGATCCGCATAGCACCGAATGTTCAAGGATATGCGCCGCGCCGGTATTGTCCTGCGGCGTTGTGGCAAACGCAAAGGCAAAAAGATTTTCACTGTCGTCATTAAGGACATGGAAAACTTCCGCGCCGCATTTTTCGTGCCGCGCCCAAATCCCCGTCGCCTTCAACTCGGCAAGATCGACAATGTCGATAATGACAAAGCCCGAGTCCAGCCGCTGCCCTTTACTCAAATTCATATAACCCAGTCCTCATCGCTCGCAAGTATCAGCTCGCCGTTTTCCCGCGCCGTCCTGAACCACGCCAGGAATGTATTCGCCGCTTCGTCACATTCCCGTTTTGGAACCGCGCCGAGAATTTCCCATTCTTCCTGGATCATGCTTCTGCGCGCCGAAGAAACATTTGACAGAATTTTCTCGCGGAATTCGACGCTCCGGCCCTTCAGCAGAAGCGCAATGGCGCGGTCGTTCATCGTTTTAAGTTTTTCCGCAAGGGGGCGGTCAAAGACGCCTATCACGTCATCCAGGGTGAACAGCCGGTTTTTCAGATCGCTGCCGATGTCGGGGCTGTCCGTTTCCAGTTCGCTGACGATACGATCGCCGAAGGCATAGTCCCCCTGCTTGAGAATCGCCGCGAGGGTCTGCATACCGTCAATCGGGATGTCGTCCGATTTGCCCGAGCCGAGGTAGCGGGCCTTTTCCCTCATTGCGCCCGCGACGCTTTCCAGCACTTCCGGCGACACTTCGGCCTGCCGCGCTATGCGCCTGAGAATCTCCGGCTTGAGCGCGGGAGGAAATTTCGCCAGCGTTTCCGCAGAAACCTTTGCAGGAAGCCGCGCCAGGACAAGCGCCGCCGCCGCGGGGCTTTCGTCCTTGAGCAGAAAGACAAGCTGCTCCGACTTGAATTCTTCCAGAAAGCCAAAAATATTTTCTTTTGAATCGGGAACGGATTTGTTGAGCAGCGCCTCGCCCTTTTCCGGGCCGAAAGCCGCGTACAGTATCCGCCGCGCCGCCTCAAGCCCGCCTGCGGACCCGCCCGAATAGCCCGGCGTTCCCAAAAGCGACTGAAACTCGACAAGTATCGCCTCCGCTTCCTCTCCGCCAATTGAGCGAATCGACGCAATCTCCCGCGATATGTCCTCGATCTGCTGCGCGTCGAGTTCGGCAAGGATCTTTGACGCCTGGCTTGAGCCGACCAGGATAAGGAACTTTGCCACGCGCCGTATTTTTGAATCGTCGGTGAGGGGAAGTACCGGCGGAATCGTTTCTTTGAGGAGACCCTGCCGCATTAACGGCGGCCTGGCCGGCGGCGGTTTTTCGGCCGACGGCGGTTTTGCCCTGGATCTTTTTGGCTGTTCAGGTTCGGGCGGGGGCGGCTGAGAACCCATCGCCTGCCTATACGCCGCGATCCCCCGGCTCAGAATATCTGCCATTGGAGGAATTATAGTGGAATAGGCAGAGAATTAGAAGCTACCTGCCGATAATTAACATAATGAGAAGGATTCTGTCCGTTTTCCTCTTTTTTGCCGTTGCCGCGGCCTGGGCGCAGGAGCATGATCCCGGCTTCTACCCCGACGCGATCCGGGGGGAGGTGTGGGTAGACCTTGAGCCGATTTACGGCGACCGCGCCGACAGCGAATACCCCCTGAGCCAGGAAACCGCCGCGCGGCGGGCCTTGCAGGAAGCGGCGCTGTACTATTCGGCGATGATCTACGGCTGGTCTTTTCATTACGACATCGGCGAGCGGGCGCGTGGCATTGCCGAAGATTTTGACGTTTTTGAACCGATGGGCGAGATACCCTGGGGCGACCCCCGGATGAGCGTTACCGAAGTTGAGACCCGGGGCATGACGCTGCGTATCTGGACCGACTACCGCCTGAACGAAACCCAGCAGCGCCGCATTCTGCGCTGGCGAACCGGAACCGTCCGCAACGCCCAGTCCATCGGCTATTGCCCGCTGGAAGGCCCCACCTCGGAATCGCTCTGGCTGGACATTCGCCACGCCGCCCTGAAAGACGCTGCCCGCGCCGCCGTTCGCCAAATGCTGCGCGGCAGCGAACGCAACCGCCCCAAGGAAGCGTCTGGCTACATCAGCCTCGCCTCCTTCCCCCGCTTCTTTATCGATTCCGGCCGCTGGACCGCCGTCGCCCGCTTCCGCGTACAGATCAACGAGATAGTGCCCTTCGCCGCGTATTGAGGGGAAGAGATGTAACTCGAAAATGCATCACGCAGAGGCGCAGAGAACGCAGAGGGGAAGAAAAAAATCAACTAAATCATGTTAAGCTATATTAAAATGATGCCCAATTTACTGAACTTAAACCGATGATACCCTGGAAATGTTTTATGTTGTCAGTAACAAGTGTATAACCATGGTGTATACAAAATGCGGCAATGAAGATATCGGCATCTTCGGTATTTCGATGGGCTTTTCTTTCCCGGATATAAATCTTGATGGCATCTTCGAGAAGATAATCACCAAATTCGCCAACAGGAAAAAGCTCACAAAGGGTTTCCAGTTTTTTTAGTTGTTTGGTCGCGTTAATCAATAACAACCCGCGTTTTACCTCGTAATAGGTAATGGGTGTAATAACTATGTTATCGTTGTTATTTAATGCTTTTTCGATATTCTCAATAACAATGGTATTTCCCCTGAAATAGAATGAGACAATGTTTGAATCAAGGGCATAAACGCTCACGGAAACGCTGGCTCCCTGAATTGTAGCCTTTTAGACAGGATCTTATCAAATTCCGGCGGCAGGGGCTCGGTCTTGTTTAGCTCAGTAACTTCATCTGATAATTGCCTGAACGCTATGAGCTTTTTCTGTTTTTCTGTAAAACCAGAATTAATGGTCTCAATAGTCAGGGTTACTTCTGAGCCGCTGGTAATTTTACAGGGCTTTACTGGTATAAAAACATTTCCATCATATACAGCCCGAACAGCAGTCATAATTGGCCTCCTGAATATAGTATAAGCTGTATCCCATATTTTGTGAAGACTGACTTTACGCCACCCTGAAAGACACCGTGCAGGCAGCATACGGTACTTGTCGCCACTTAGAATTTCCTTGTTTGGGAGGATTTTTTAGGAAAATGCATCACGCAGAGGCGCAGGGGCGCAAAGCTCGCAAAGGAATAAGAGAGGAAAAAGGAAAGAGAACGGAAGCCCCCTCCTTTTCTAATTCCTCATTTCTCATTCCTATCCCCTGCCTCCTCCCCCCCTCTTCCCTTTGCGTGCTCTGCGTCTCTGCGCCTTGGCGTGAAGAATAGTGACAGCGCAATAGTGTAAGGCACCGAAATCCTGTAGTGTCGTCGGGTGTAACCATACCAGATATAGCGTACTAAAAAACATCAGCCGTCCTTCGGGGCGGCTTTTTTTGCTCGCTGCACCATAGGCGCATGATTCTTATTTTAGATGTTATAAATCAATTGTTTTTAATCCTGTATGTTTAGCTACCCTTGCAAGCATTTTAGGGCCTATTTCATCACCTTCGTGAAAAGCAAAAACATAATCGGGATAACCGGTTCTTTCCAATGTTTTGTGCGATCCATCCTGCCTTTTTATAGACCATCCTATTCTTAACAATACGGCTAAAAGGCGTTTTGCCTTAATTGATCGCCACTGGCTCATAATGGCTTGCAAATTCTATAGAATTAATACCAGGAATTGAAACTTCATTTTCCATCCGTTCCGCTAAAACCCTTAAAGCCAAAGCCTTTGCTTTTGCTCCTGCCTGTAACGGAGTTACACCGTATGCAAGCACACCGGGAAT
>WRJO01000036.1:0-8127 GCA_009778545.1 Treponema sp.
GATACGGGCCATCGCCTTTTCCTGGCACGGCAACTATGAGGGCTTTTCCAGCGTGCTGCCGTTTTACGACTGGGACATGTGCCAGATACAGCAGAACTTTATGGACATCGACAAGGAAGCGACTGAACAGGGCATTTGCGACGCGGGAAAAAAAGGCTGCGCCCTGGTGATCATGGAGCCGGTGCGCGGCGGCAACCTCGCCTTTCCCCCCGCCCCCGTGCAGGAAATTTATGACGAATACCCGGCGAAGCGAAAGGCAGTTGAATGGGCGTTCCGCCACGTTCTGAACTACAGCGAGGTCAGCACGATATTAAGCGGCGTCTCAACGCTGGATCAGCTCAAGGAAAACATCGAAATTTTTTCCAAACCCGACGCGGTTCCCGGCTGCCTTACCGAAGCAGAACAAAAGATTATCGGGCGTGTGAGGGAACAATACAAAACATTTAAGTCGATACCCTGTACCGGGTGCGAATATTGTATGCCCTGTTCTCAAGGCGTCGATATTCCCCAGGTGTTTTCCCGGTTTAACGACGGGCTGATGTACGCAACCTACGAGCCGGCGCGCAGGGGTTATTATTTTCAGACAAAGTTCAGAACTGACGCATCCCTCTGTATCAGCTGCGGCGTCTGCGAAGAAAAATGCCCCCAGCACATTCCCATCGTCCAGGAACTGGAACGATCTCACGACACGCTCAAGGGCTGGTTTGAATAATTAATGAATATCGATCCCTTTGTTAGATCGCTTGCAAAGCAAAAGCTGAACAGCGAGGGGATCATCGTGCTGCGGCACGGAAAAAAGATCGCCGAATACCGCTGGATTCCCGAAGCGCCCCGCAATTCTTTTTCGGTAACCAAGAGTTTCATTTCCATCGCCATTGGCATGGCCATTGACAGGGGAAAACTTTCGCTGGACAGCCGGCTGGTGGATGTTCTGCCGGAATTTGCGCGCGGGGCGGGAAAGCGGCTGTCCGCCCTCACCCTGGAGCACCTGTTGACCATGACCAGGGGGCATGCGGCGTTTTCCCGTCCTGCCACCGCCGCAGAATCCGCCGCACAGCCGTTGAAATACCGGCCGGGCAGCCGCTTTGTTTACGACAACGGCAGCGCCTTTCTTGCCTCGGCCATGTTCACCCGCAGCATGGGGATCAACGCGCGGGACTTTTTGCTGGACGCGCTGTTCCGCCCCCTGGGGATAGCCGATCCCGAATGGCCGCAAAGCCCCGACGGCCACTCCAACGGCGGCACCGGCCTGATGCTGACCACGTCCGGCCTTGCCCGCTTCGGCCAGTTGCTGCTGCAGGGCGGCAAATGGCGGGGAAAGCAGATCGTTTCTTCCGCCTGGATTGAAAGCGCCGGAAGGCCCCAAACCGGAACCGGCCTGCGAAGGCTAGACTGCGACCTTGGCTACGGATTTTATTTCTGGCCAAGCCGCCACGGCGCGTTCCGGGCCGACGGCAGAAACGGCCAGTTTGTCGTCGTCCTTCCCCGCCATGACGCGGTGGTGGCGATCAACTCCGACGATCCCAAACCCTACCCAATTCTCTACGCCGTCTGGGACGAAATATTACCGCAGCTTAGAGATTAACGGCCTGTAATAGCCATTTTTTCAAAACATTCTTTCCCTGTTTACTCACACGGAGGCACCAAGGCACGGAAATACGATGATAAATTTGTGCCTCTGTGCCTCTGTGAAAAGAATTGGGGGAAATTCTGTTTTTGAGCCTACTCCACATTCTTAATAAAAATGAGTATACTTTGAAAACTCTACAATAGAAGGATCAATGATGAACGTTATCGGTATCGTGTTTCTTGCGGTATTTCTCGCCGTAATGGTAACCGTAGGCATCTGGGGCATGAGGAGGACCAAGACCCTGGGTGATTTCTTTTTGGGCGGCAGAACCGTGGGACCATGGATTTCAGCCGCCGCTTATGGAACCTCGTATTTTTCGGCAGTCATCTTTATCGGCTTTGCCGGAACCCAGGGCTGGCAGTTCGGGCTGAACACCCTGTGGATCGCCCTGGGCAACGGCCTTATCGGCGCGGGCCTGGCGTGGCTGGTACTGGCGAGGCGCACCCGCCGCATGACCCAAAACCTCGACGCGATGACCATGCCGGAGTTCCTCCAGGAACGCTACGGGGCAAAGCACCTTAAACCGGTTGCCGCCTCGATCATTTTCTTTTTTCTGCTGCCCTACTCGGCAAGCGTATTCAAGGGGCTGGGACATCTGTTTGAAAAAGTCTTCGGCATCCCCTACGACATAGCCCTTCTTGTGATGATCGCCTTTACCGGAGTCTACCTTGTCCTTGGCGGATATTTCGCCATCGCCGTTACCGACTTTATTCAGGCGATAATAATGTTTGCCGGAGCTGCGATAATGGTGCTGGTGATAACCGCGCCCGAAGGCGGCGTGTTCGGCATCATCGGCAGAATAAACGAAAACTACGCGGCCCACATTCCCCTGGATGCGCGGCCGTCCGCACTTACTGTCATAAGCCTTGTGTTTATGACCAGCTTTGGAACCTGGGGCCTTCCCCAAATGACGCAGAAATTCTATGCGATAAAAAACGAGGCGGTGATCCCCAAAGCAACCATCGTCACCACCATTTTCGCGCTGCTGATCGGTTTTGCCGCCTACTACACCGGCGCTACCGTCCATGTGTTTGTCGAAAAAATTAGCGAATTAAAAGAAATAATATTTGTTCCGGGAAGGATAGATTATGATCGCATCATCCCTACTTTGCTGATCCATCAGCTGCCGCCGCTACTTATGGCGCTGATCCTCCTGTTGGTGCTTTCCGCTTCCATGTCGACGCTTTCATCGCTGGTGCTGGTTTCTTCCTCGGCAGTCGCTATCGATCTGTACCCGTCGCGTATCGACACCAAAACCGGCAAGGATCGTTCCGTGGCGATGATGCGTTTTCTTTCGGGCATCTTTATCATCATTTCGTATTTTATCTCCCGCTTTCAGTTCAGCATCATCGTCTACCTGATGTCGTTAAGCTGGGGCGTTGTTTCGGGCGCGTTCGCGGCACCCTATATTCTGGGCCTGTACAGCAGGAGGATAACCAAAGCGGGGGCATATTCCGGGCTGATTGCCGGAGTGGCAACTATGATAACGCTATTTTTTGTTTTTTCGAAAATCGGCGGAAGGATTGGGTACAACTCGCCCCTGGCGGCAAGCATCGCCATCATCGTTCCGTTTATCGTAGTGCTGGCAGTTTCACAATTCACCTCCGCACCGGACAAGGCAATTCTGGACAAGGCATTTGAGAGCATATAGGAAGCAGGAAGTATAATGAAAAACGATCAACTAACGCTGTTGGGTGATGAGGCGGTTGCGCTGGGGGCTATTCATGCCGGAATTAGCGCCGCCTACGGTTATCCGGGTACGCCGTCAACGGAGATACTCGAATATCTGATTGATGAATACAAAAAGGGCGGGCCTGTTGCCCGGTGGTGCGCCAACGAAAAAACCGCGCTGGAAGCGGCGCTGGGCGTTTCATTCGCCGGGCGGCGATCGATCGTCACCATGAAGCACGTCGGGCTGAACGTCGCCTCCGATCCCTTTATCAACGCCGCCCTGCTTGACATCAAAGGCGGCATGGTCGTCGCCGTCGCCGACGATCCCGGTATGCACAGCAGCCAGAACGAGCAGGACTCCCGCTTTTACGCCGCCTTTGCCATGGTTCCCTGCCTTGAGCCGCGCAGCCAGCAGGAAGCTTACGACATGACGGTCGAGGCGTTTGAGGTATCCGAGCGTTTTCACCTGCCGGTGCTGCTGCGCCTGACCACCCGGCTTTCCCATGCCCGAGCGGCAATAACTGCGAAAGCGGCGCTGGAACAAAAGCCGGTTTCCAAAACGGCGGAAAAAAACCGCTGGATGCTGCTGCCCGCCCTTGCGCGGAAAAACTACGCGGCGCTTATCGAAAAGCAAAAAGAACTGCGCTCTTGGTCCGCCGCCCACCCGGCAAACAGGCTGGAACTGTCCGGCAAAAACAGCGCACGCGATCTTTCGGTAATCACCAGCGGGCTTGGCGGCAACTACTATGAAGAAAACCTTGCCGACTTTATCGAAGCGCGAAACGGCGAGGCCCCCGCCCGGCTGCACATTGGCGCGTATCCCCTGCCCGAAGAATCGATCCGCGAACTGTGCGCCGCCTCGGAAAAAGTGCTGGTACTCGAAGAAGGGCAGCCATTTATCGAGGAAAAGCTGCGGGGGCTTCTGCCGCAAAACGTTGCCATTTTGGGGCGGCTCGGCGGCGAAGAACCTGCCGTACAGCGTTGCGGGGAACTTGACCCGGATAATGTACGGGCCGCCCTCGGCCTGCCGCCGCGTCCGGGCGTAGCGGCAGCAGTCGGCGGCTTCGACCCCCTGCCGGGACGGCCTCCCCAGCTCTGCAAGGGCTGCCCCCACGCCGACAGCTACGAGGCGATCAAAATGGCGGCGGCGGCAATAGATCCCCGGCCCGGCCACCCCGACGTGGGGATCACCTCGGACATCGGCTGTTATTCGCTGGGCGCTCTGCCGCCGTACGGGGTTCCCGAAAGCATTGTCTGCATGGGCGCTTCGGTTAGCATGGCGAAAGGCGCGGCGGACGCGGGCCTTCCGTACAGCGTCGCCGTCATCGGCGATTCCACGTTTATCCATTCCGGGATCACCGGCCTTATCGACGCCGCTGCGGATGACATCCCCGCGACGATCATCATCCTTGACAACTCCATCGTCGCCATGACCGGCTGCCAGCCAACCATGATCCCCTCGGAGAACCTCCGCCGCCTTGTCCTTGGCTGCGGTGTACAGGGCGAACACCTGCTCGAACTGGAAGCGAAAAAACCGTTAGTCGAAGAAAATGCCGCGCGGCTTAAAGCCGAAATTGAACACCGGGGCCTTTCGGTAGTGATCTTCAAACGGGAATGTCTGGAAGCGGCAAAAAAGAAAAAATGATCGCCTCCAAGGACAGCCCCCTCATCGCGTTCCGGGGCAAACTGGACACCCTCTGCGCAATGATCCTTGAAGCCCAGCTTTTGGGGGATCAGCATGAAAACCGCGCCTTTACCGAAGACATGCAGGAGGTACTGGATTTTACCCGCTCCCTCCTGTCTGCGGAGTACAAAGGCATCCCGTTAGGTGAATTTCGCATAATGGGAATGACCCCGCACGAGATGCGTGAAATGTCGCATAACCCCCAAAAGCATTTTGGCATCGATCATCTAAGAATGCACCGTTCTATGGGGCCTTTAAGCCTGCGCCTGAACCTGCTGCGAACCGCCGTGCGGGAAACGGAACTGGCGGCGATAGCGGCCTTTCGGGACCCGGCGGATCCCGCCAAATGCCGCCGCGAAGACATCGCGGAAGCCCTGAACAGCCTTTCCAGCCTTTTATACATTTTGATCTATAGGTATCTGCCTAAGGATTTTTCCCCTGTTGGCAAAGCCGGCATTTGACCTAACGCGCCCCGGCCAATAGAATGAAACCCTATGCCAGTTGAATTAATCGCCCCCGCAGGATCGCCCGGGGCGCTGGACGCCGCCATCGGCGAAGGGGCGGACGCGGTCTACCTGGGCCTGAAGAATTTCAACGCCCAGATGAAAAGCGTCAATTTTTCCTATCCCCAGTTTGAAGCCGCCCTGCGCTCCCTTCGGCGCATGAAAAAAAAATGCTATGTCGCGGTCAACACGGTTTTTGAGCAGCGCGAGGCCGACCGGGTTTACCAACTGCTCAAGTACCTTTCCGCCGCCGGCCCGGACGCGATCATCGTGCAGGACTTTGGCGTTCTGGCAATGGCCCGCTCGGAATTCCCCAAACTGAAAATCCACGCCTCCACCCGGATGAACATCGCCTCCGGCAGGGGGGTAAACGCCCTATCGCGGCACGGCGTTTCCAGGGCGATACTGGCGCGGGAACTGAGCTTTAAGGAGCTAAAGTCGATTCGATCCGGCACAAACATGGAACTGGAAATTTTTGTCCATGGCGCCCTCTGTGTCAGCGCATCCGGCCTCTGCCTTTTTTCCAGCTACCTCGGCGGCAAGTCCGACAACCGTGGAATGTGTACCCAGGCCTGCCGCCGCCTGTACCACAGCGAAGACGACGACGCCGGAAGCGCCTTTTCGGACAAAGCCACCGTGCCGGACAGAAACAGCAAGCGGGGATATTTCTTCAGCCCGGCGGACTTGCAGCTACTGGACCGCCTGCCGGACCTTGTCTCAGCGGGGATCAACGCCTTCAAAATCGAAGGCCGCACAAAAAGCGCCGACTATGTTGGCACGGTAGTTTCCGCCTACCGGCTAGTACTGGACGCAATCGAATCAGGCGATGAAGAAAAAATCCGCCAGAGCATTGAGAAAGGAAAAGGAATTCTGCAAAACGATTTTGCCCGCAGCAAAACCCAATTCTATTTCGCCGTCGACACAGAAAACCCTGCCCCATCCCATCAGGCCGAACTTGACCCACCATCGCCGGATAAGGCCCCGGCGGGGAGGGCTGCGCGGGGGCGGCGAAAATTTCTGGGCCTCCCCGCCGTAGGAGACCAAACAGAAAATTTTAAAACCAGGCGTACAGAAAATGCTGCCCGGCTTGAGGAACTTGATAGTTACGATAAAACTTCGGAATACCATGAACAAGAAGCACTGAATAGAGCCGGGCAGGGGCTCCGCAGGCGGACTCCCCCAGATTTCGCCGCCCCCGCGCAGCCCTCCCCGCCGGGGTTTTCTCCGGTACCCCGTGGGTCAAGTTCGGCATTGGGAGTCCTAGACTGGTTGAATCCCGGCCAGGACGGCAGCACAGGAATAAGCCTGGGGACGATTCAAAAAACCCAGGGAAAAGGCGAACTCCGCCGGGGCCTTGTCTGCGGCGGCTCCATCGGCGGCGAAGGTTCGGCGAAAATTCTGCCCGCCGCCGGGGATTCGATCCGGCTGCACCGCGGCGATGATTCCGAACGGGTACTGCACAAGCTCAGTTATGCCGCGCCGGCAAACGCCAACGGCAAAGCCGACGGCAAGGCCGACGGTAAAGCCGCCGCTAAAGCCGGAAGCTTTTGGATTTCCATTCCCGACGGTTTTGGCAAGGGCGACCGCGTGTACCTTGTCCAGACCAGAGCAATGTCCAAACGCTACCGCCCGGTAATTGCCCGCGCCGCATCTTCGGGCGGCCGATCGCCGGGCTTTGAAAAAGCGCCGCCGCCCCCGGTAGATGCCGCGCCGAAAAAAACCGGTGACGCCAAAAAATCCCGGGGGAAGGACAAACCCGCCGCATTCCCCGACGGAATTTACGCGGCAGTCTCCAATATCAACGACCTGTACATTGTACAGTCATCCCGGCCCGCCGGAATCATACTGCATTATTCCCGTAAAACCGCCCGATACCTTCTCGGCGAGGACAAGCCGCTGCCCTTTAAACACGCAGAAATAATCATTTCGCTAAACCCGTTTTTTCCGGAAGCAGATGCGGCGGCGCTGCCCGATGAAATTGAACAGCTTGCCGATCTGGGCTTCCGGCGGTTTATTGCAAACAACCTTGGGCATTTTTCGTTTTTCCGGAATTTTCGCGCCGAGGTTCAAATCATTGCCGGACCCTGGCTGTACATGTTCAACCGTTGGGCGCTGTCATTCATCTCGTCGTTTGAACCGGACGGCTGCATTTCCCCGCTGGAAAATAACCGGCAGAACCTGGAGCGAACCCTGGATGCGGAAACGCCGCGTTCATCGGTTTTTGTGCCGGTATTTGCCTGGCCTTCCCTGTTCCGCATCCGCGCCGATCTGGGATCGATATACGACTTCGGCACATTCTCCGGCAGCCGCGACGAAAATTTTTCCCTCATCACAGGCCCCGGCGGATCAACGGTAATTCCGCAAACACCATTTTCGATAACCGACAAAATTCCTTTTTTACAGGAAGCGGGCTTCCGGCGTTTTATTGTAGACCTGAGCGGCCCGCCCCTGAAAAAAAACGATTACAAAGACCTTATGCGCGCCGTAAGCGACGGAACGCCCCTGCCCCGCATCACCCGCTTCAACTGGAAAAACGGCTTCTGGAACGGGGACATTACCCGGTAGTCCTCTCACAAAGGCACTGAGGCACGGAGATCACAAAGTAATAATCCTTATCTTCCTCTGTGTCCTTCGTGCTT
>WRJO01000036.1:8227-21096 GCA_009778545.1 Treponema sp.
AAGGGCGACCGCGTGTACCTTGTCCAGACCAGAGCAATGTCCAAACGCTACCGCCCGGTAATTGCCCGCGCCGCATCTTCGGGCGGCCGATCGCCGGGCTTTGAAAAAGCGCCGCAGCCCCCGGTAGACGCCGCGCCGAAAAAAACCGGCGATGCCCAAAAATCCCGAAGTAAGGACAAACCCGCCGCATTCCCCGACGGAATTTACGCGGCGGTCTCCAATATCAACGACCTGTACATCGTACAGTCATCCCGGCCCGCCGGAATCATTTTGCATTATTCCCGTAAAACCGCCCGATACATTCTCGGCGGGGACAAGCCGCCGCTGCCCTTTAAGCCCGCAGAAACGATCATCTCGCTGGACCCGTTTTTTCCGGAAGCAGACGCGGCGGCGCTGTCCGATGAAATTGCACAGCTTGCCGATCTGGGCTTCCGGCGGTTTATTGCAAACAACCTTGGGCATTTTTCGCTTTTCAGGAATTTTCGCGCCGAGGTTCAAATTATTGCCGGACCCTGGCTGTACATGTTCAACCGCTGGGCGCTGTCATTCATCGCATCGTTTGGACCGGACGGCTGCATTTCCCCGCTGGAAAACAACCGGCAGAACCTAGAGCGAACCCTGGACGCGGAAACCCTGCGTTCACCGGTTTTTGTGCCGGTATTTGCCTGGCCTTCCCTGTTCCGCATCCGCGCCGATTTGGGATGGATATACGACTTCGGCACATTCTCCGGCAGCCGCGACGAAAATTTTTCCCTCATCACAGGCCCCGGCGGATCAACGGTAATTCCGCAAACGCCGTTTTCGATAACCGACAAAATTCCTTTTTTGCAGGAAGCGGGCTTCCGGCGTTTTATTGTCGACCTGAGCGGCCCGCCCCTGAAAAAAAACGATTACAAAGACCTTATGCGCGCCGCAAACGACGGAACGCCCCTGCCCCGCATCAGCCGCTTCAACTGGAAAAACGGCTTCTGGAACGGGGACATTACCCGGTAGTCCTCTCACAAAGGCACTGAGGCACGGAGATCACAAAGTAATAATCCTTATCTTCCTCTGTGTCCTTCGTGCTTTTGTGCCTCTGTGAGAAACCACACAATTAATGCCTTAATTAAAACACTACTGCGGGTTCGAGGGCTTCTTCCATGACCGGGATGTCTTCGGTTTCATCAAACCCGGCTTCGCTGTAGTCCCGCGCCTGTTCAGCGGCTTCTTCGGCGGCCGATACGGCCCGATCGTTGGCGTTGTCCTTTCTGAATTCGGGACGGAATTCAACATGCTCGGCGACAATGGTTATCCGCGAACGCTGCTTGCCGTCGTTGCCGGTCCACCGGTCCTGTTTCAGGCGGCCGACCACCCGCACGCCCCGGCCCTTCTTTCCCAAATTGTTGCAGGCCTCAGCCAGCTTCGCCCATGTTTCAACCTCGAAGAACGATACTTCTTTTTCCAAACCGGAATCTTGCCTGAAGAAACGGTTGGAGGCGAGGCTGAAAGTACAAACCGGTGTTCCCTTGGGTGTTGAGCGGAACAGGGGTTCCCTTACCAGGTTTCCCTCGATAAGGATGCTGTTAAGATTGTTCATAAATTGCCTCCATAAATGGCATAATCCGGCCGCATACAGCCGCCGTCCATGGATGCCAGCCGGCCCAGGTTCAACGAACGCAAGCCAGACAATGCTGCCCATGTACCCTATATATGGCGCAATATTGCGTTTTGCTTTATAGTTTTGAAAAAAAAATTACATCCGCCGGTTCAGTAAAAGTTTGAGCATATACAGCTCCATGTACAGGCGCAGCGATTCCTGGTCGGCCATGCTGCTGAGGGCGGGGTTGCGGGTGGCAATCAACGAAACCATTTCCCGCAGGCCTTCGCGGGTAATGCGCTTGAGCTTGTATACCTTCATGGCATAGCGAAGGTTGTCACGCAGAAGCGACTGCACGTCGTAGACGAGATTTTTGCGGGCATTTTTATCAAGCAACTGTATCCAGCGCGACTCAAGTTCGGCAAGGTATTCATCAAGAGTCTTTCCGGGCGGCACAATAATCGACTCGATTTGACGGACGCTTTGCTGAAATTCGTTGGGTTCCCTTTCAACGAAAACGGCTTCTTCACCGTTCTCCCCCCGGTCGATTGCCTGTATCCCAAAAAGTTTCTTAAAAAACCGGATAATGCCGACAAGGAAAGGAATTGAGTACCAGAACGGCAGTTTTAATTTTACATCCGAAAGCAGCGCCCTCCTCTGCAACCCGTAGAGGTTGCTAAAGGGAAGCAGCCTGCCGTCTCTGAATATCTGTAAAGGCTGGGAGAGGGAACCCCGCTCTCGGTTTGCCTCGTCATAGGCGAGGAAGAGCTTTGGATCCTCAAGCGTCATCATCAGGAGTGGATTGAGGGCCCTGGTCTGCCTTACCAGAAGCCGTTCAAATTCCGAATCCGATTCCATGGCAGGCTCGCTCAGGTAATCCTGAACCAGCCTTGACCACCGCCTGGATATCGCCGCCTTAACCCGATGGTGGGTTTCGTACACCATCCTCGTGCATACCAGGGGGTACCGCTCCTTTTTAATATACCAGCGGTCGCTTTTCGTTTCGCCCTGCAGCACCAGCCATTTGGGCAGGGCGCTGCCGGTGTTCTCGCTGATTGCGTTCTGGATGTACTCTTCCAAATCCTGCGGAGTGTAAATGTCCAAAAGGGGAATTCCCCGGTCGTTGTTGAAATTGATGATTTCTTCCAGGTTGTACCGGTAGGGGGATCGATCCATCTGCACTTCCAGATTCATAAAGGCTGCGTCTATCTCCCGCCTTTTTGCCGCCTGACCCCGGTAAAAGCTGCAGAATACCTCAATAATGCAGATTGCCTGCAGCACCGTAAGGTCGTCGGCAATTAATTCGTTTTTCTGGAGAATGTCGTTCTTTACCAGCGGGCAAAAGTACGTCCAGAACAGATAGGGAAAGTCGGCGGATCGTTCCATTTCGGTCAGGCAGTCCAGCGGGCGTATCATTATCCGTTCGATGATGTCCCGCAGAATTTTTTCCTTGCCCTGCATCTGGCCGATGAGCTTGTTAAGCGCAAAATCCTTGTTATTGCGGGTCTGGAGGTAGTAGCGAATCTTCAGGAGCGCCATTTCCATGAGTTTTCGGGGAATCATCGAGGCTAAAAGCAAGGCGCTGCCAAAGTGCTGGGGAAACTGGAGGGCGATGATCTCATCCGGTTCGGGAGCGTCCTCGCCTTTATTAAAGAAAAGCCCCATGTCCACGCTCAGATGGACATCCTTCGCATAGCCCTGGGGCAGTTTCAGCCCCATGGATTCTTCATTGGGGAAAGGGGAATCCGCCAGTTTGTCGATGTCCTCGTAAACGGAATCGATTAATTCGCGGCAATGGGACGGCACAAAAATTCGCCCCCCCTCGTGGTCCGCAAGCAGCATGCATTTGCCGTCCGCCGTCAGTTTGGTCAATTCGGCATGAAACTGCCCTGAGGCGTTAACTACCCATTTATTCCATTCCGGTTCATGGCTTGCCTTCCGTGCCGCATATTTTTCCATATAGTCCAGAAACTCATCCAGATGAACATACGGCGATTTGGCCTTGGAAACAAAATTCTCCAGCAGGTTATACAAGTCCATTTCCAGCATACTTAATTTTTATCACATTTTTATGAAATATGAAAGCGTTTTCGGGCGGTAATTCCGTTATTGCGCGCTTTGAGCCGGTTTGAGCGAGAGAATAACGAACACAGCAGCGCAGGTAATAAAGGCCAAAATGCCGCTGAAGAGGAACGGCGCGGACGAGCTGATCTTTTCATAGAGAAAACCCGCAATAATCGACGCAGGCAGAAGGCCGATTCCCACTATGGCGGCATGGAGGCCCAATGCGCCGGCCTTGTGTTCCTCAGGCACGATGTCGACAATCAGCGCACGTTCAACGCCGGCGGTTAGAGCCGTGTAAAAGCCGTAAACAACAAACAGGGCGATAAAGGCGGCGCTGTTTGCGACCATCGCGATACCCAGATACACGATGCCGAACAGAAAATAACCAATGCACAGAATATTTTTCCTGCCGAATTTATCGGAAAGCAGCCCGGCGGGGTATGACAGCAGGGAGCCTGTCATGTTGTAGATAAAATACAGCAAAATAGCGTCGGTTTTTGAAAAACCGGCATCTACCGCACGCAAAATGACGAATGCGTTGGAAAAATGACCAAGGGTAAACAGAAAAATAAAAATTAAAAACAGCTTCAGCCTGATGTCAAGATTTTTCCAGCTAAACAAAACGCTTTTGCCGGTTTTAGCGGCTTTTTTATCTTTGACAAAGCCCAGGACGGAAAGGCCGATAACTGCCGGAACCATGGAAACGATAAAAATCGTCCGGTAATGATCATGCCCCGGAAAAATGAAGCCCGAAACGATCAGCCATGCCAGCATAATGCCGATTGCCGTGCCCAAAAGGTCTAGCCCCTTGTGCAGCCCGAAAGCTTTCCCTTGTTGGGATTTATCGGCAGATTCGGCGACCATCGCATCACGGGGGGCGGTGCGTATCCCTTTGCCGAAACGGTCGATAATCCGCGCTGCCAGAACGCCGCCCCAGCTAACCGAAAAAAGAATGATTATCTTGTTTATCAGCGAAGAGGCGTAACCGGCAAATGCCAGCCGCTTTTTATGGCCGTACCTGTCGGCAATAATCCCCGAAAACAGCTTGATGATGCTGGCAATGCTTTCGGCGATGCCTTCGATTATCCCGATAACCGCCGGCCCCGCCCCCATCACCGCCGACAGGTACAGGGGAAGGATCGGGTACACCATCTCGGTGCTGATGTCGGTAAAAAGGCTCACCAGCCCCAGGAGGACTATATTTGACATTCATGCTCCCATTTTGCTATTATCAGGGTATACCAATTAATTATTTTGTGCAAAGGGAGTCAGATATGTCACAATACCACTTTCAAACCGAAGTAAGCCGCTTGTTGCACCTTATTATCCATTCGCTGTATTCCAACCGGGAGATCTTCCTGCGGGAGCTTGTCTCAAACGCCTCGGACGCGCTTGACAAGCTCAAATACCTGACCGTCGCCGACGATGCGTACAAATCGATCAATTTTGACCCGCGAATCGACATATCCTTCAATAAGGATGCGAAAACCCTCACCATTTCCGACAACGGAATCGGCATGAACGAGGTCGACCTGATCGATTCGCTGGGTACCATCGCCCGCTCCGGCACCCGGACATTTCTGGAAAAACTCGCCGAAGACGCCAAAAAAGATTCCAACCTCATCGGCCAGTTTGGGGTCGGCTTTTACTCGGCCTTTATGGTCGCCGACAGAATCGAGGTGATAAGCCGCAAAGCCGCAGAAGATTCCGCCTGGATATGGACAAGCGACGGCCAGGAAAGCTTCGAAATCGAGCCGACCGAACGCGACAGCCAGGGCACGACGGTCATCCTCTTCCTGACCGAGGAAGGAACCGAGTACGCCAACCGCTGGTCCATCGAAGACATCATTAAGCGCTACTCCAACCATGTCGCCTTTCCCATCTACCTGACCTACGACGAAAAAGAGTGGGACGACAAAGGTAATGAGAAGGGCAGCAAAATTAAAACCGACCGGATCAATTCCGGCACGGCGCTGTGGCGGCGTTCAAAGACGGAACTCAAAGAGGAAGACTACAACGAGTTCTACAAGGGCTTTAACCCGCAGGCGGGAAGCGACAGCGAAGAACCCCTGCACTACGTCCACACCAGGGCAGAAGGAACGCTGGAATATTCGACATTGTTTTTCATTCCGAAAAAGGCCCCCTTTGATCTGTACAACGTCGATTACAAGCCCGGCGTAAAGCTCTACGTTAAGCGGGTTTTTATCACCGACGACGACAAGGAACTGATGCCCGTCTGGCTGCGCTTTGTGCGGGGCATTATCGATTCGGAAGACCTGCCCCTCAACGTCAGCAGGGAGATTCTGCAGCGGAACAAGATCCTTGCCAACATCAAAAACGCATCGGTAAAAAAGCTCCTTTCCGAATTCAGGCAAATGGCCGACAACGCCGTTTCCGGCGGGGACGAGGCAAAGGAAAAGTGGGAAACCTTCATCGGCCAGTTCAACCGCCCGCTCAAGGAAGGGCTTTACCAGGATTTTGCCAGCCGCGACGCCCTGCAGGACCTGGTGCGCTTTAAAAGCACCGCCGTTGAAGGCTGGACGAGCTTTGCTGATTACGTCTCCCGCATGAAAAGCGACCAGAAGCACATCTATTACATCACCGGCGGCGACGATAAAACCCTGCGTGCCTCGCCGCTTCTGGAAGCCTATAGGGCAAAGGAAATCGAAGTCCTCGTTATGGACGACGAGATAGACGACATCGTGATTCCCACCCTGCAAAATTACCGCAAGGAAACTCCGGGGGAAGACGGCAAAAGCGAAAGCCAGAGCTGGGAACTCAGGGCGGTAAACCGTTCCGGGGCGGACGAAGAGTTAGGTGAAAAAAAGGACAAGGCCGCCGAGAAAGAAGCCAAACCCGTCATCGAAAAGATAAAGAAGGCCCTTGGCGACCGGGTAAAAGAGGTAAAGCTTTCCCGCCGCCTCCACGATTCGCCGTCCTGCATTGTCGCCGACGAAAACGATCCGACCATCCAGATGGCGCAGATGCTCAAGGCGATGGGCCAGACCTCCATGCCCGACATCAAGCCGATTCTGGAAGTTAACGGGGATCATCCCATCGTCGCCGGCCTTAAAGACATCGACGACGAACAGCGCATCGCCGATGTGGCAGGAGTACTGCTCGACCAGGCATTATTGGTGGAGGGAATAAAACTCACCGACCCCGCAGACTTTGTTAAAAGGCTCAACCGTCTTTTGGCAGAATAGAATAATACAAGATCAACGAATGACGCGAATTAGCGCGAATATTATTAAAGCTAATTCCTTTTCTTCATTCGTGTACATTCGCGTAATTCGTTGACTCTTCCTTACAGGTCAAAGTACATTTCGTACTCAACCGGATGGGGGAGCTGATTATACCGCGCCGCTTCCTTGCGCTTGTTCTCGATCCATATCTCTATGAGGCGCTTGGGGAATACGCCGCCCCGCGTTAAAAAGTCATTGTCTTTTTCCAGAGCGTCCAACGCTTCGCCCAGACTTTGCGGGAGAAACTTTATCTTTGCCTGTTCCTTCTTTGAAAGGTTGTAGAGGTTAAAATCGTACGGCCCATAGCCGTCTTTCTGTGGATCGATTTCGTTCTGGATGCCGTCAATGCCCGCCATGAGAATCGCCGAATAGGCATAATACGGATTACAGGTTCCGTCGGGGCTTCTCAGCTCGAAGCGCTTCTTGTCGGGACCCTTGGCATAGGCGGGGATACGGATAACCGAGCTGCGGTTCGACGTGGCAAAGCCGATGGTGACGGGGGCCTCATAGCCGGGGACCAACCGCTTGTAGGAATTGGTGCTGGGGTTCGTAAAGCCGCACAGGGCGCGCACATGCTTCAGTAATCCCCCGATAAAATGAAGCGCCGTTTTGCTGAGTTGTGAATACCCGTCGGGATCGTAGAACAGGGGTTTCCCGCCTTTGAACAGGTGCATATGCACGTGCAATCCGTTTCCCGCTTCGCCGAACATCGGCTTTGGCATAAACGTGACCGTTTTCCCCTCGGCAATCGCCGCATTTTTGATGATATATTTTGCCAGCATGGTTTTATCGGCCATTTCCAGCATTCCGCCAAACTCCACCTCGATCTCGACCTGACCCGGCCCGCCTACCTCGTGGTGGTGGTACTTGACGTCGATCCCCTGCTGTTCCATCAGGATCGTCGCCCTATCCCTGAACCCGCCGAGCCTGTCCAGAGGCGGCGCGGCGTGGTAGCCGCTTTTGTGGGGTACCTTATAGCCCAGATTATCTTCTTCCATTCCTGTGTTCCATTCCGCCTGCTCGGTGTCCACCGCAAATTTTGAAGAATGCCCCCTTACGGCATAGCTTACGTGGTCAAAAACATGGAATTCAAACTCCGGCCCTATCCTCATTTCGTCGGCAATGCCCGCCGAGCGCATATATTCTTCCGCGTGGATGGCGACGTTGCGCGGGTCCTGATCAAAGCGCCTGTTGTCCGGCAGATCGATGACATACACGTCGCCGATCATGGATAGCGTGGCAACCTCGGCGAACGGATCCAGCCGCGCGCTTTTCAAATCGGGAATAAAAACCATATCGCTTTTTTCAATTGGCGCAAAACCGTAATTGGAGCCGTCAAACCCCACCCCGCTTTTCAGCGTATCTTCCGTTAACCGGTCGATGGGCATGGTCAGGTGTCGCCACCGTCCGTTCAAATCGATCATCATAAAATCGGCCATTTTTACCGCGTTCTTTTCGCACATTTCTTTTACTTTGGCCAACAACTCGCTCATACATATCCCTCCGGGAATTAAATTCTTCTGGCGGAATTATAGTAAATTTGCAGAAATTGGGGAATGGGCGATTAAACTTGCCCAACAATTATTTTGAAAAACTCAGCAAGGGGAGAGGCGGCGGGGCGCACGCGGGCTGGCAAAAAACTGGGGGTGCCTAAGAACAAGCACTGCGTCAAGCAGTGTCCATAAAAAAGAGTCAGCATGGCAAGAGCCTGTCTCGCACAAGCACGGTGATAAACCGTGTCCTCTGATTAAATTTATCACGACAAGAGCCCCAAATTGGCTACTTTAACAATGGATGCAGGATTGCTTTAGCAATCCTTGCGGGCGACCCAAAAGAGCCACTGCAAAAATGAAGGCGGGCTTGCTTTAGCAAGCTCTGCGGGCGACCGCCTGCGGAGCCACTGACCGGCTTTTCGTATCTATGCAAATATTGAATGATACCGAAAATATGTGTGATCATCATATTTCTCTTGCCGGATTGATGATTAGTATTTTAAATTTTATTCTTTGTCATTTTTTTTCTTGTTTTCTTCAATTGTTTTTTCAACCCAATCAATACATTCTTTTGCGGTTTTTATGCTTTTTTCGTATTCTTCTTTTGTTACATCATCATATTCGCCAGGGTACCTTGTCTGGGCATTATTGCCATTCCATAGCTGCTCTTTGCCCGATCAATCCAAGATTCATATCGTTCCATATATTACTTTTCCTTGTTCTTTTATTGTTTTATATATATATCCGATTTCGTTATTTATTTCGAGGTATCGGTTATAGTCTAGTGCAATCAGATCAACGGGGACTTTTATTTTATTTTCAAAAAATGCCATATAAATTGAACCGATAATATCACGACCTTGTTTTAAACCTTTTTTTAGTATGAGTAAATCTATATCGCTTTTTTCCGTATTATCTCCACGTGCATAAGAACCAAAAAGGATGATCTGATCTGGAGACGCTAGAGAGACGATAATTGGGATAATTTTGTCTATATAAGGTATGTTATTTTCCATTATTAATATAATACTCTTTCTTATTAATGGATGTCAACACACGTTCCTCATATTAAAATGCTTTAACGGCACATTTTATATTCCTAATGCGGGGGAAATTCTAGCGATCAAAGAAAAATAAAATCCGTAAGTCGCTATATCGGGTAAACGCCGCTTTTTTCCACCCCTTCTCCAAGTTAAAAAAATCTGATAAATGATTAAGCCGCAGCATCTTCCATAAATTTCCCTGAATCCATTTATTTAAATCCTTAAGCTCGGCGAGGCAAAGCCAGGTATCAGAAAAGTGAATAGAACAATAATCACTCCAGGCTTCAGCAGGGCCGGAAACATCTAAAGGCCAACCGCGAGGAGCATCAATTGGTTCAATTATATCTACACGATGGCGGCGACCCGCTCCCTTACCATTTCGCTGACTATTTCCGCAGGGGTTTTATGATCAGCCATTGCTTTGGTGTTGAGGTAGTTTGCCGAAAAATCATCTATTGTTACGGTGTGGGCCGCGGCTTTGCGTTGTGAAAAGTAGCCCGAACCATTGGGACCGACTTTCGGCGTGGTCTTTGTCCATTTTTCTGCCAGCCGTGCGTATTCTTCATCCGATAAATCTTTCATCTTTTCCTCCTGTCGCTTAATAACGGGAAAAATTGAGAGCGGCATTTCATGGCGTGAAATACTCTCACTCTGTCTTCGTCTATTACATTGTATAAAACTTCAATAAGGTTTGCGTTTGTGTCAAATCCAATGAGAAGGTTTTTGTCCTCGGCATCGGGATCATCTTCTTCAAATAAAGCGTCGTATTCAACCCTGTCGAACGCCATTTTGATGTCTGCCTCGCTCACCTGGTGTTCAAAAGCGGCTTTGTTGAATTCTATTACAAAGTCCATTTTATGAGTATACTTCATTTTTATCTGAATAACAATGCTCTATAGATAGTTGTGGAGAGGCTTCTTCGGAATTGAGGGAGCATTAACAAAGGTTAAACCTACCCCACACTTATTTCAAAAAACCCCTGGCGGGGCGGGGCGTGTGGTAAATAATTGCTGCATTGTATCAGCACACTATTGCTCATTTAAATAGTATAATTTCAAAAAACTGGAAGGATTAACAATGAATGGCTCCTTCGGGAAGTGTTTTAAATTCCCCGTTATCAAAAAGGCAGAAGAAGCCTTCGCCACATCATAAAATTTGCGATCGTCTTCGTCCGGCATTGGAATGGCACTGGTCAATGCATTCTCTGCCGATATACCGTTTTTCACAATGGCGTTTATTAACCGGGTAACCCGTTGGGAGCGAATGTCAAATTTCGCACGCTGTAACACATCCCAATACTCTGCGATAATATTATCATTGTAAAACAGGATTATTCTTCTTTCGGTAACCAGATCGACTACAGCGGCGGGGGCACCATTTGAAAGCAGCGCCGAAACCAAAACATTGGTATCTAAAACTACCCTGGTCATGGTTGGGCTTTCTTCTTTCGCTCTTTTCTGGCGGCTGTAATTTCAGCGTTAATTTCTTCCAGGGTCATGCTATCAAGGCCGTTTTTTATTGAAGAAAGCCTAATTTCTGTGAGAGTTTGCATAAACTCAAGTTTCTGTAAAAGCGTTAGCGTTTGTTCAAAATTCTCTCCGTCAATTTTTATAATAAGAGCTTGCGGCTTGCCATTATTGGTTAAAACAGCCTTTCCGCCCTTTGGCAGCCTACTCAAGGTGTTTTTTGGAGACTTGCTCAAATCACGCACAGTAAGGAATTTCATATAGTTACCTCTTATTATATAATAGACGATTATCGGACAATTGTAAACCAAGGGGAAATTCTAACGGTCAAAGAAAAATCAACATCCCCGCCATGAAGGCAAAACTTGACCCGCAATTTTCCGTAAAACCCCGGCGGGGCGTGCGAGCAAGCGTGGATCAAGTTTAGCATGAAGGGTGGGTGTATTAAACCCCTCGCAGTGTGGGGCAAGCTTAGCTTGTGTGGTAAATAATTACTGCATCGTATCAGCATATTATCTGATAATTGATTGACATTTATCAGATTTGGAATTATAGTTAACTTCAGAGGTGATTATATGGAATTTTTGAGCATAAGGGAATTTTCGGCATATCCGCGTAAAACCAGGGAAACGCTCAAACGAAGCGGAAAAATTGTCCTGACCAATAACGGCAAACCTTCAATGCTTGTTTTTGATATAACAGGGCAGGATTTTGAAAACCTTATTGACACGCTCAACCGCGCGGAAGCGATGCGCCTTTTGGATGAAATTCAGATGCAGGCAGTTCGGGGGGGCCTTAACGCAATGACGGCAGACGAGATTAACAGGGAAATAGACGGCCACAGAAGAAAAAAGCGAGGCAAATAATTGCGGCTTGTACTTGATACCAATGTTGTTATTTCGGCGTTTATCAATCCTAAAGGCAAGCCATCACAAATTGTTAAGCTGATTTTGGAACGTAAAGCGGAAATCTGTTACAACTCAGTTATTCTGAGCGAATATGAAGGCGTTATGTTGCGTCCTAAATTTTCGGAAAAAATCAATATCAATGATATTCGCCAGTTTATCAGCCTGATTGGGAGAATCGGCTTATCGTATAACCCGCCGACAAGCAGAATCAGACTTCCAGACGAATCGGACCATATCTTCTACGATACGGCCCGGGGAAGCGGCTCTCTTTTGATAAGCGGCAATATTAAACATTATCCAAAGGTGCCTTTTATTTTACTGCCGGATGAATTTTTGAAGCAAATAAATTCATGACTTTTATTTAATACTAAACTTGCCCCACAGTTATTTTAAAAACCCCCGGTAGGGCGGGCACGCGCATACGTCGAAATCCGGGGGAATCCGCCTGCGGAGCCACTGACCGGCTTTTCGTATCTATGCAAATACAGAGCGATTCTAAAATCAGGCGTGTTTATCATGTTCCTCTTTCCGGTCAGCATTTATTCTATCCTATTTTTAATTTTTTTGGCTCGTCTCCTTCGGCGGGGAGTCCCGGAAATTTTCGCCGCCCGCGCGCACCCGCCCCACCGGGGCATTATTCGGATCATTGCGGGGCAAGTTAACCTGGGGTCGAAAAATTGTGCTTGATATCGCTACGTTGCCGATTGTTGGAATTTTTGTGAGTTTCAGTACAATTGACAATCCCATAGAAATATTTTATAATCGTATTGATGAAGAGCAGGTAAATGTATTCATGCGGTGAAATGTCGCAAGAAATTTTTACCAAAAAACAAACATTATAATTTATAGGAAAGGAAAATGGCGTAAATGACTGAAGAAGAAGCAGATGCATTAGACGAAGAATTGACTCGTACTATTCCGAAGGTTGATTTTAGCAAACCTGATATATTTTTATATCAAAGGGAATTATTAAATATTCTCAAACCAACTGCCGCAGATTATATTATGACTCGTGCATTAGCAACACACCAAACCCCTATTCAAATTATTGGTGAACTGGTAGAAGAACGAATT
>WRJO01000037.1 GCA_009778545.1 Treponema sp.
CGCGGACAAGATCGGCTTTTTGCGATCGCTGACGAGCCTGGTGCAGATAATCGGGCGGGCTGCTCGGAACGCCGCGGGCAAGGTGATCATGTACGCCGACAAGATGAGCGATGCGATGGAAACGGCGATAGCGGAAACCAACCGCCGCCGCGAAATCCAGATCGCCTACAACAAGCAGCACGGCATAACGCCGGCGACGGTAAAAAAGGCCATCGCCGACATCCTTGTCCGCCATGCCGAGGAGGCGGACAGCGCCGCTTCGGCTTCCATCGAAGTGCTTAAAAAATCCTACAACGTGCTGATCCCCGCCCAGCGAAAGCAGTTAATCAAGGCGCTGGAAAATGAAATGCTGGAACACGCCAAAAAACTTGAGTTCGAACAGGCCGCCGCGATTCGTGATGAGATAATGCGGATTAATGAATAAATGAATCCCCAAATTCCTCACGCAGAGACGCAGAGAACGCGAAGAAGTAAAGATGAATTCTCAAATACACATTACTCTCTGCGATCTTTGCGTCTTGGCGTGAGAATATTTAGTTAAAATTCTCTTCTACTGGTTGCGTTCTCTTTCTTCGCGCATGCCCTGGGCGGTGTAGCGGCGGAGATCGATTAAAGCCTGTTTTGCCCGTTCCTTGACCGGCATGGCGTAGGGGCCTTCCGATATTCTGATAAGGAGCTGGATTGCGCCGGGGTCCTTAAAACCGTTGTTTTTCTGGGCAATTTTATCCAGAGCGTCAACCGCAGAAAGGGCAAGGAGGTTGTCGGGGGCCGTGGTATTGTTGAACCTGTTGGCTATCCAGACAATGGCATTAACCGCTTCGTCGTTATCGTTTGTGCCAATGGTGCCGAGCGATTTGACCGCTTCCTGCAATACCATCGGTTCGTTTTCGGAGGTGCATATCCTGATAAGGGCGGCTTTTGCTTCCGGCGTCCCCAGCGTTCCCAGGTGCTTTGCCGCCATACGGCGAACTTCGGGGTAGTCGTTCATCAGCCGCCCGCCCTCTCTAACTCTGTTCATCGTCCCTTCCATGGAAAGGAACTCCAAAGTCTGGCGAATTTCTTCGCTGGTGTTTCCCCTGTCCAGGGCGTGTCCGATGTATTCCAGCGCGATCATTTTTTGTTCCCGGCTGTTCGACCTGCTGGTTTCGCGAATGATCATCATTTCAATCGCTTCCTGCATATAGGCTTCTTCGACGGTCATTTCCGAACTTGAACTGCCGGACTGGCCCATGATCGCCGGTGCGGCAACAAGGGCTGCAATAATCAAAATAGAAAAACGCCTTAAAATCAACATTGCTTCTCTCCTTATAAATTACAATCTAATTAACAATTTTCCAATTATCGTCAATTTTTATCAGCTCGTACACACGCAGACGCCTTGTTTCGGTTCTGACTTCGTTGCCTTCTCCCCTTACAGTCCTGGTGTTTAAAAAATACGCCCGGACAAAGTTTTCGGTTTCAAAATCTATCTCGTCCACGCGGCTATTGGCGCGTGAAGGAACAACAACGTTCATGAAATAGTCGCTCGGTGTTCGCAATACGACTTTTTTGGATTTTAACGCGGGCGATTCCGAAGCGTTTGCCAAAAACTCAGGCGATGATATCTGTTCGAAATATTCTTCCGACAGGTAATTTCTCCAGCTTGCATAATCTTTGCCAGAGATCGTCTTGTTCAGGTTGTCAATAAATCGCTGCACTTCGGCCAGTGTGCTATCATACACTTCCTGGCTCACTTCCGCGTGAATACCGTGATCTTGTTCCGGGGTATGCTCCCCAGTGACGGCCCAATCCTCTACAGGTTCGTCCCTGATTGCCGCCGGCGGAGTTTTGCAGGCAGCGAACAGGAAGGGAACTAAAAGCAGATACAGCTTCGACCTTTTCATATCCTTTAGTTTATGTCACTTTTCGCTGTTCGTCAAGGGTTCTGCGGGTTTCAATGCGTTTTTAGGCGTCTTTCATACCTATTTCAAGTGTAAGTTCCACTTCGCCTCTGGAGATGCCCATAGTCCGGGCAATTTCGTCAATGCTCCAGCCCTTGCGTTTGAGATTGATTATGTTTTCCCGGTCCCTGGGCGGGGGCGCTCCTTCGTCCGTTCCCTTGCCGCCCCCCCGTCCGGCCATCTTTCCCGTCTCGCGGTCAAGCAGGGAGCGGGTCAGTTTGAGCTGGGTTTGAGCGTCTTTGTCCAGGTTTTGCAGTTCTGTCGCCATGCGCGCCAGGCTCTCCCGGGCGGCGTTCATCTCGGCTATCCGCTTTTCCAGCCATTTGACGGAATCGTCCAGCGTGGAGAGTTTGTCGGCGGCGTCCCGCGCCTTTTCGTTTTCGGCGTTGAGGGTTTCAACGGATTTCTGGACGGAATCCAGCTCTGTCTGGAGTATGGCGACGGTATCGCTCAGCCGTTTGACGGTGGCCTCTTCTTCCTGCAGCATCTTGAAGTTCCGGTCGATGCCGTTGGTGGTTTCCAGCATGGTCTTGCTTTTTCGTTCAACGCGCTGGTATTTTTCCTCGGTTTCCTTTATTACGTCGTCGAGGCGGCGCAGTTGCACCTGCATGGTCTGCAGAATGTCGTCCGAGTTGGAAACCTGGGAAAGTTTTTCCTCAACCGACCTGGATGTCTGCAAAAGGCGGTTAAAGTCGGTTTCCATCTGCTCGATGCGGTGTTTTTCCGACATGAAGCGGGTCATTTTGGCGTTTACTTCGTCTTCCAGGCGTTTTATCTGGGCAAACTGGTTTTCGAAGCGGGTTATTTCGTTTTTTAGCTGAGAAATCCGCTCAATATTGCCGCTCATGTCCTCGACATGGCGGTCAAGTTCCGCTTTCAGCGTGTCCGTTCGCTCGAAAAGCTTTGTTTGAGCGGCAATTTCCTTCCGAACCTCTTCCAGCGAGTTGCGCACCGCCGTTATGTTTGCAGTATTTTCCTCGACAAGCACGTTATTGCGGTGGCGGGTGTCCTCCATTGAGCTGTCCAGCTCTTTCATGGCGGTGCTGTATTTGGCCTGCCATTCTTCAATTTCTTTGCGGAAATTCTCCGAGGAGGTTTCCATGTAGCGTATCCGCGTTTCCGTATCCTGCTGGCTCTGGCGGAGCGCCTCTTTGGCGGTCGCTCCCAGCTTTTCGCCCAGATCCTCCTGCCACGAGGCAAGCTGGCTGTCGATTTCGGCGCTTCGTTTTGAAAGGTTCGCCAGGAATTCATCCTCAAAGCCCTTGAGCTTAATGGAGACATTTTCAAACGATTTTTCCTTGATTACCGATAATTCGCGGTCTACCCCGGCGAGATCTCCCCGTACCGTTTCCAAATGGCCGTTGAATTCCCCGCTGATTCCCTCCCATTTGCCCCGGATGTCCTCGCCATAGCGGGCAAAATCGCCGTTTACCCGGTTTATCGCCTCCTGCATCGACTGCCGCAGTTCTTCCTCGAGCCTGTTTATGTCACCTGATACGCCGGAAAGCTGGTTGAACTGCTCATCCTGCGCCAGCCGGTACTCTTCCAGCTTATGTTCTGCCGCAGCGATTATCTCCTGCCCGATATCCCGGCAGGATGCTTCCCAATCTTCCCGCTGCTTCTTGATTGCGCCGTCAAGCTCCTCGGCCTGCTGTTTGGCAAGGCCGGTAAATTGGCCGATGTCTTTGTTCCATTCTTCCCGCTGCTGCTTGGCGAAGGCGGTCAGGTCCTGCAGGTCTTTTTTCCAGTCGTCGCTGTACACCTTCTGGCGCGCTTCGAACGCGGCAGTTTCGGCTTTCCATTCTTCGCGGCCGTTTTTTAGCTGATCCTGGACTTCGCCGAGTTTTGTCTTGACGGTATCCTGGACGCCCCGTATTTTTTCCTCAAAGTTTGACTTGATATGGTTGAGCCGTTCCTGCGCCTGATCGCGGAGTTTTGCGAGGGCCGCGTCTTCGACTTTATCCGCCCTGCTGCCCGCCCGGTCGATCGCCTCGGCGAGGAGTCTTTCGATTCGCCCCTCGTCCCGTGCCAGCCTGTTTTCCCTGTCTTTTTCCAGCGTTTCTATCGCTTCCCGGTATTTGTCGATTTTCCGCTCAATTGCTTGGGCGTTTGCCTCAAAATCCATCACCGCCGAGCGGGCGGAGGATATTGCGTCTTCAACCGCCTGTCCAAGCGCCGAGTCATTTTCCCGCACAAAGTGTTCCTCAATGGCGCCGAGTTTTTCGTTTATCGATCCGATCTCGCTTTCGGCATCCTCAACCTTTTCCCTTATATCGCTAACCCGCTTCCCGACGCTTTCCACGAAGGAGGATTCATCGCGGATTCTGTTGAGGTTTTCCTGAACCCTGCCGGTCATCTGGACAAGTTCCTCCAGGGAAGCGTCGTAGAGCCGGATCCGTTCGTCAATCTGCGACAGGGCGTCGACTTTTTGCGCCAGTTCCTCCCTGGTGAGTACCTGGATGCGCCGCATCAGCTCCGCAGCGGCTTTTCGTTCCACTTCCAGGCCGATACCGTAACCCTTGATAAGTTCCCTTTTTTCATCAACAAAGGCGGCGATGTCTTCTTTGCACCGTTCAGCGTATTTCCGCGCTTTCTCAAGGGAGCGGTTGCTCTTGTCCAAAAGCCGGAAGAAGATCAGGACAAGGACAACAATGCCCAAGGTTATCAGGTTCGCGATACCAAAAGACTCCATAATACTTAGTGTAGCACAAAATCACATAATTGGCGATAGTTGCGGAAGGTAAAATTGGCAGCGGGAAATGCCTTTTTTTGCCTGCCGGCGCCGGCAATCAGCGCCGTCTTCATCCCCGCCCTGGCGGCCCCAAGTACGTCATACCGGTAGCTGTTGCCCACATAGAGTATCTGTTCGGGGGGGCATCCAAGCTCTTCGGAAAGGCGGACAAAGGGGCGTAAGGCGGGTTTGAGCGCGCCGGTCTTTTCCGAGCATAGAATCGCGTCCCAGCCGTCGGCGATGCCGAGGTTTTTCAGCTTTTCCTCCGGGCGAAAATCCGACATAAGGCCGAGTTTTAGCCCTGCCGCCTTCAGTTCCGCAAGCATTTCGCTCACATGGGGGAAGGTTTTTATTTTCAGAAAGTGGGGAACAAAGCCCTTGTAGACAAGGCGCTCAAGCGACTCTCGGATTTGCTCAGGCGGCGCGTTCAGCCTGTCGGCGGTAAGCCGCGCCTGGTAGCCGTAAAAATCGTCTCTGAAAGACGAGGGAGATTCTTCCTGCTCTCTGCGGATATGGTTTCTGGCCCTGCCAAAGGCGATCATGAGCCGCCAGTGCCTGAGCAAAAGCGGCGTCAGCCGGACATACAGCCGGTAATTGGGGTAGAGGGTTCCGTCAAGATCAAAAGCCACAGCAGTAATTCCGGGAAGCATGGGAGTAGTTTAGTGGAAGAAGTGGTCAGTGGGTAGTGGTCGTATTGGAAGAACCTCATGCCCAATATCTCACACGGAGGCACGGCGGCACGGAGGAGGTAGGAAGTAGGAAAAAAGGAAACTAAAACTCCTAACTCCTACTTTTCTTCTCTGTGCCTCTGTGCCTCTGTGTGAAATCAGCGAACAATTCCTCTCAGCAGGGCGATAAAATCTTTGCGGCTTAGTTCTTCTCCGCCGAGGCTGGCGAGGTGGTCAGTGGGGACCTGGCAGTCGATGAACTGAGCGCCGTTTGCGAACAGGCTTTGTGCCAGGCAGAGAAAAGCGGCTTTGGAGGCGTTGGGCTTTTGCGAGAACATCGACTCGCCGAAAAAAGCGTCTCCGATGCGGATGCCGTAGCAGCCCCCGGCAAGTTCGCCTCCCATGTACGCGCCCGCCGATATTGCCCAGCCCAGGCGGTGCATCTCGCAATATGCCTCGATGATGTCGGCTGATATCCACGTTCCGTCCTGTCCGGGACGGAACGTTTCGGCGCAATGGCGGATGACGGCGGCAAAATCGCGGTTTATGGCGATTTCATAGCGGCCGCTTACAAGAATTTTTCGCATGGAGCGGGAAATGTGGAGTTTTTCAGGATAGATCACCATGCGGGGGTCGGGGGACTGCCAGAGAATCGGGTCTTCGGGGCCGTACCAGGGGAATATGCCCTGCTCGTAAGCGGAGAGGAGCATTCCCGGCGAAAGGTTGCCCCCGGCGGCGATAATGCTGCCCTCCCATTCCTGCGGGGGAGGGAAGGAGAAGCGGTCGTTTTCGGTTAAATACGGAAAATCCGGGTCAGGACCGATAACCATCTATTTTCCTGAATACTCACACGGAGGCACAGAGGCACGGAGATGAAATATCGAACTTCATGCTTCTTGTGGTTCGAGGATTGTTTCTTCAATGTCGATGCAATATTCGTCGCGCCAGTCTACTGTTGCGCTGCCGCCCTGGCTGAGCTGCCCGAAGAGCACTTCATCGACAAAGAAACTTTTGATCTTTTCTTCGATTATTCTGCCGGCGTTGCGCGCGCCGAATTCCCTTGAGTAGCCTTCTTCGGCAAGATGCTCCACGCAGGCGCCGGTAACGGTAAGGCGCACGTTTTTTTCGGCAAGCTGCACGGCGAACAGGTCGATTTCCTTGCGGACTATCGACGTCATGATCTCGCGGGACAGGTGGCCGAAGCGCACGACGGCGTCCAGGCGGTTGCGGAACTCCGGCGTGAAGATCCTCTCCACGGCGCTGTCCACGGCGCTGTCGTCCTGGATACGTTCGCCAAAGCCGATAAGCCCCTTGCCGATCTCCCGCGCGCCGGCGTTGCTGGTCATTATCAGTATGACGTTGCGGAAGTCGGCCTTGCGTCCCTGGTTGTCGGTAAGGGTGGCGTAATCCATTATTTGCAAAAGAATGTTGTAAACGTCGGGATGGGCCTTTTCGATCTCGTCCAGCAGCACCACCGCATGGGGCTGCTTTCGTACCGAGTCGGTAAGCTGGCCGCCGTCTTCGTAGCCGACATAGCCCGGCGACGAGCCGATAAGCCGCGAGACGGTGTACTTTTCCTGGTACTCGCTCATGTCAAAGCGGAGCATGGCGACGCCGAGGATGTCGGCTAACTGGCGGGCAAGTTCGGTCTTGCCGACTCCGGTAGGACCTGCAAAGAGGAAATTCGCCACCGGCTTGCCGTCGGCGCGGAAGCCCGCCCGCGACCGCTTAACCGCCTTTGCCACCGCCGCTATCGCCTCGTCCTGCCCGAAAACCCTCGTGCGCAGTTTTTCTTCCAGCAGGCGGAGCCTGTCTTTTTCGTTCTCGCCCACCGACCGTTCGGGGATGCGGGCGATTTTTGAAACGACGCTTTCGATCAGCGGCAGGCCGATCTCGATGGTTTCGATCACGCTGTTCGCCTCGTCGGTGGCGGTCGCGCTCTCGGTCTCTGCGACCGGCTGGTATGCGGCAATGCGTGCAAGCGCGCCCGCTTCGTCGATAACGTCGATGGCCTTGTCGGGAAGCCGCCGCTCGGTGATAAACTGTGCGGAAAGATGCACCGCCGCCTCAATCGCCGAGTCGGAGTAATGCACCTTGTGAAAATCTTCGTACTTTGGCTTGAGCCCGTTCAGTATGGCGATGGCGTCCGCCTCGGACGGTTCGTTAATGTCGATCTTCTGGAAGCGCCGCGACAGCGCCCGGTCTTTGTCGAAATATTTGCCGTATTCCTCGTGGGTGGTGGAGCCGATGCAGCGGAGTTTTCCCAGGGTGAGCGCCGGTTTTAGCATGTTGGAAGCGTCCATCGCGCCGCCGGAAACCGCCCCCGCCCCGACAAGGGTATGAATCTCGTCGATAAAGAGAATCGCCTTTTCTTTTTTCAGCATCTCCTCGATAACCCGCTTGACCCGTTCCTCAAAGTCGCCCCGGTACTTGGTTCCGGCGACCAGCGCTCCCATGTCCAGGGCGAAAATCGAGAAGTCTTTGAGCGCCGGCGGCACGTTGCCCGCAACTATCCGCTGGGCAAGCCCTTCGGTGACGGCGGTTTTTCCCACCCCCGAATCGCCGACATGGACGGGATTGTTTTTCATCCGGCGGCAGAGCACCTGCACGGTGCGGTCCAATTCGTCCTGCCTGCCGATAAACGGCTCCAGCTTGTTCTCACGCGCCAGGGCGGTAAGGTCGGATGCGAAGCGTTCCAGGGCGGGTTTTTTTGAACCCTTTGTCTTTTGCCCCTCGCCGAAATCTTCGTCAGGCATGGGGCCGAATTTGCCGTCGTCCGTATTCGGATTTTTGGTATAGCCGAGCACGCCGCCGTCCCTCCCATGGGACAGCACGTCGAGAAGATCGAGCCGCTTGATCCCCGCCTTGCGGAGGTAATAGGCGCTGTAGTTGCGTTCCTCGTCAAACAGGGACACGAGAATGTCTGCCACGTCGATCATCTGCTTCTGGGCAGAGCGGCTCTGCAGCAGCGCCCGCTGGATCACGCTCTGGAAACCCACGGTCTGGGTCGGTTCCGCCGTCGATTTAATGATGGGGACCTTCTGCTCAAAGTAGTTTTCCATGCCGTGCTTTATCTGGTTGGTGTCCGCCCCGCAGGAGGCAAACACCCCCTGTACCTCGTCAAAGGCAAGGGCCGCATACAAAATATGTTCCGAGGTCAGGTACTCATGGTTTCGCACCCTCGCTTCGTTATATGCCGCGTCAATTATGGCCTGCACATGGCCCGAAATTTTCATATCCCAATTATCTCCGATTTATACCGGCTCCACAATACACCGCAGGGGGAATTCATTTTCCCTCGCTGCCGCGTGTACCTGCTCAACCTTGGTGGCGGCAATGTCCCAGGTGTACTGCCCCACAATGCCCTTGCCCTTCTTGTGTACGTCCAGCATGATCCTGTTGGCGTCTTCCAGGTCCTTGTGGAACAGAACCACTAAAACCTCCACCACAAAATCCATCGTCGTGTAGTCGTCGTTTAGGAGGATAACGCGAAATTCGTCCGGTTCCTTGATCTTTGGGGTAGTTTTTCCCTTTAGTTTGTTCAGAATCTTGCCGTCCATGCCTGGGTATAGTGTACATCAAAGAGCGCAATAATGGTATACTACCCCGCATGAAGGCATACACACAGCAATTTATCGGCGGAAAATGGCGCGAGGGAAGCGGGGGCGGCATGTTATCCAATTATGACCCCTTTACGGGAAAGGAACTGTACAAATACCGTTCGGCCGGTCTTCAGGATATAGACGACGCGTACCAGGCGGCGGCAAAGGCCCAGAAAGAATGGGCCCTGACCCCGCCCGGACAGAAGCAAGCCGCGCTTGGGGCGCTGCTTCAGGCAATTATCGAAGCGATCCCCGAAATTGAAGCCTGCCTGGTGGAAGAAACCGGCGCGGTCAAGCCGAAAGCGGATCTGGAAATTTTCGTGATACAGGACCTTGTGCGTTCGGCGATGGGCTTTCCCGTGATGATGGAAGGAAAAATACTCCCCTCCAACATGCCCGGAAAGGAAAATTACATTTACCGCGTTCCCCGTGGCGTGGTGGGCAGCATTTCCCCGTGGAACTTTTCTTTTATCCTTACCATGCGTTCCATAGTACCGGCGCTTGCGACGGGCAACGGCGTGGTACTCAAGCCTTCGTCGGACAGCCCCGGCTCGGCTTTCTGCATCGCCGAAATTATCGAAAAATGCGGAGCGTTCCCCCCGGGGCTTTTCAACGCCATTGCGGGCAGGGGTTCGGATATCGGCGACGCGATGGTGAGCCACCCCGTTCCCGCCGTCATTTCCTTTACCGGATCGACCGCCGTGGGAAGAAGGGTCGGCGAGGCGGCTGGCAGGCAGATAAAGGAAGTTGCGCTGGAACTGGGCGGCAACAATGCGATGATCGTTCTTGCCGACGCGGACGTTGAACGTGCGGCCAGGGCAGCGGCGTTCGGCGTTAATTTTAACGCGGGCCAGGTCTGCATGGGGCTTAACCGGGTAATCGTGATGGATGCCGTGCATGATCGGTTCGTTGAAGCCCTTGTCGAAGAGACCAAAAAGTTCAAGGTGGGCGATCCCCGCGAGCCGGAGGTGTTTATCGGGCCTGTTATCAACAACACGCAGGCAAAGAAAATCGAGGACATCGTTAATGTCAGCATAAAGGCGGGGGCGAAAGCGGCGCTGGAAGGGAAAACCGAGGGGAATCTGGTGTACCCGTGGGTACTAACCGGAGTAAGCATCGACATGCCGTCATCCTGTAAGGAAGTATTCGGCCCGGTTTGTTCGGTTATCCGCGTTAATAGCGAAGAAAAGGCAGTCGCCGCCGCCAACAATACCGAGTGCGGCCTTTCCGGCAGCATCTTTACCGGGGATCGCTACCACGGGATGGTTCTTGCAAGGGAAATCGAAGCCGGCATGGTGCACGTCAACGATCAGTCAATCAACGATGAGTCCCATGTTATGTTCGGGGGACTCAAGGCGTCGGGTATCGGCCGCTTCAATTCCCGGTGGGCGATTGACAAATTTACCGTGGATCGCTGGATCAGCGTCCAGCGGGAACACCGGTTTTAATAGCTACATAACCAGCAGATCATCGTTTTCGCCGAAGATGCCGATAACTTCTCCGGCATCGGGATCAACGGCAAGGCGCATGCACTGGAGGGGAAAGGAGCCCAGCACGACTCTGTCAAGGCCGGGCGCGGCAAGCGTGTTCAGGACAACAGACCGGTTTTTCCAGTGAATTTCCACCGCTTCGGTCTTTTTGCAGATTATTTCCCGGCCGCCGACGGTAATGGCGGCTTCTTCACCCTTTTCCGCAAGCCCCAGTTTTTCGCGCAGTTCCCCGGTGATAACGAGCTGCATTATTTCGGTGTCAACCTCCGCCGTGATTACCGCCTGGCGGATGTCCTCTTTTTTAAGATGGCCGTCTTCGGCCCGGAAAACATCGGCGATATTTTTCAGCGTAATTTCCGTACTTACCATTCCCATAGGCCCACTCCTGAATAAAAAGTATATCACGCAAAGACGCAAAGAAAAACAGAGGCCGCCTTCGCCCTTGACCTCATTGTGCATAAATGTCATTGTCAAAAAAAGGAGCTTATTTTGCCTACACACCATAACGCCGCCGAAAAAGGGCAGATTGCCAAAACGGTGCTGATGCCGGGAGACCCCCTGCGGGCGCAGTTTATCGCCGAAACTTTTCTGGAAAGCCCGGTTGAAATTAACCGGGTTCGGGGGATGCTCGGTTTTACCGGCATGTACAAGGGAAAAAACGTGTCGGTTATGGGCAGCGGGATGGGGATGCCCTCAATCGGAATTTATTCATACGAACTCTATACCGTCTACGACGTAGACGCGATTGTCAGGATTGGCTCCGCCGGGGGCTACAGCGATACGCTGAAACTGTTCGACGTGATGCTGGTCACCGATTCCTTCAGCGAATCGACCTTTGCCCGCTGCCAGAACGGGTTTGCCGGCAGCCGCATTGAGCCGGACGGCGGGCTGTGCGAAAGGCTCAGGGAATCGGCGGCAAAGCTGGGGATACCCCTGGTCGAGGGAACCGTCCATTCCAGCGATGTTTTTTATACCGACGAAGGCCCGGGCGAACCGTACTGGCGCAAGCTATTGCGGGAAGAAAACTGCATCGCTGTGGAAATGGAAAGCTTTGCCCTCTTTCACAACGCGAAGGTGACGGGCAAAAAAGCAGCCTGCCTTCTTACCATTTCCGATCTGTTTTCCAGCCATGGAAATGCCACTGCCGTCGACAGGGAAAAGGGCTTTACCAATATGATGGAAATCGCCCTGGGTGTACTGTAATGCGGATTATCACCTGGAACGTTAACGGGATTCGCGCCGTCGAGAAGCACGGATTTTTGGGCTGGTTCGCCAAAGAAGCCCCCGACGTGCTGTGCCTGAACGAAACCAAAGCCGAGCCGGGCCAGCTTTCGCCGAAGCTGCTTGAACTGGAGGCGGGGGGCAAGTGCTATAAAAGCTGGTGGGCCTGTGCGAAAAAAAAGGGCTATTCAGGCGCCGCCATCTACAGCGCGGTGCCGCCGCTTGAAGTGCGTTTTATGGGCAAGGACGAATTTGACGACGAGGGCAGGACGCTGATTGCCGAGTTCGACGGCTTTACGCTAATAACCGCCTATTTTCCCAATTCGCAGGATGCCGGAAGGCGGCTCGATTACAAGCTCGCATACTGCGCCGCGATGCTGCGGCTCTGCAATTCGCTGGTAAAGAACGGGCGCCGCTTCCTGCTCTGCGGCGATTACAACATCGCCCACACGCCCATCGACCTTGCCCGGCCCAAACAGAACGAAGGCAACCCCGGCTACCTGCCGGAAGAGCGCGCATGGATGGACAAGTTTACCAAAGCGGGGTACGTTGACACATTCCGCCACTTCCACCCCGGAGAGGCGGGCCATTACAGTTGGTGGTCGTACCGGCCGGGCGTGCGGGAGCGGAACATAGGGTGGAGGATCGACTACAACTGCGTTGACAGCGCTTTCCTGCCTAAGGTAAAGTACTCCATAATCAGGCCCGAAGTGATGGGTTCGGATCACTGCCCGGTGGAGATTGAACTGGATATTTGAAATGCGGCTAAAATACAACGCGCCAACGATATTAACCTACTCGTTTTTCTGCGCCCTCGTGCTGGTGCTCAGCCTGTACCTTATTCCCAATCTTACCAGTTTGTGGTTCAGGGTTCCCGGCAGGGGAAATTTTTCGCTTACCAGCCTGCGGAACTGGGTAACCCTGCTTACGCATGCCGCCGGCCATTCGAACTGGAACCATCTGGTCGGCAATTTTTCGATAATCCTCCTGATCGGCCCGATGCTGGAAGAAAATTACGGCTCTTCCGCGCTGCTTGCCATGATCGTCATAACCGCCCTGGTAACGGGAATCCTCAACGTCCTGCTGTTTCCCAAACCCCTCATGGGAGCGTCCGGCGTCGTATTCATGATGATTTTGCTTGCGTCGTTTACCAACTTTTCGCGGGGCGAAATACCCCTTACCTTTATCCTTGTTCTTGTGCTGTTTCTCGGCGAACAGCTGTTGGATTCATTAAACGAAAGCAACATTTCCCATTTTGCCCACATCGTCGGTGGCTTCTGCGGCAGCCTCTTCGGTTTTTTCATCTCGCCTAAACGAAGGTATTAGGAGGCCAGTCCATGGTAAAGGAATTTCTTCAGTTTGATACGGTGCGGAATAACGCGCTTAAGCTGGCGCATCAGATATATACGGACGGATTTATCCCCGACGTCATTTATGTTTCGCTCCGGGGCGGGGCGTACCTGGGCAACGTTATCAGCGAGTATTTCAAGATCGTGCACAAGGGCGAACATCCGGTGTATTACGCGGCGGTTGTGGCGCGTTCCTATACCAGCGTCGCCCAGTCGGAACAGGTGCGCATCGACGGCTGGACCTATTCGCCGGAGCATCTGCGGGTTGGGGACAAGGTGCTGCTTGTCGACGACATTTTCGACACCGGCAAGACGATCAACGTCCTGGCGCAGGTGATCCTCGACAAGGGAATCCCCCGCAAGGACCTTAAAATCGCCGTCCATGATTACAAGTACTTCACCGACAAAGAGGAGCAGTTTCCCATCCAGCCCGACTACTGGTGCCGCAAACACGAAAAGACCCTCAGCGATGAGAGCTTCTGGATCCACTACATGAGCCATGAACTGCTGGGGCTTTCCCCGGAGGAAATTGAAGAATATTACAACAAGCAGGATCACGCCCTCCGCACGCCGATGCGGCTGATTGCCGATAACGGGCAATAGCCCGGATGCTGTGCGGACTTGACGAGGCGGGGAGGGGGCCGCTCGCGGGGCCTGTGTGCGCGGCGGCGGTAGTGTTGGGCGGCGGTTTCCCCCTTGATCTGCTTGACGATTCCAAAAAACTAAAACCCCGGCAAAGGGATGCAGCCCGCCGCGTTATTGTCGAAAAGGCGCTTGCCTGGGGGGTAGGCTGGGCGGGCCATGCCGAGATCGACAGGATAAACATCCTGCAGGCAAGCCTTTTGGCGATGCGGCGGGCGTTTGACTGCCTTTTTTCGCCGCCGCAAGGGGCGGCCCCGTGGCCGGACAGGCTGGAAGCGGAAGCGCCCTTCGGCAGGGGCGCATGGGCAGACGTTTCCGCCGCAGTTTCAGCCGGTGTTGCCGCTGTTGCGGACGGCACGTTTGCCCCGGAATTGCCACTGCCCTGCACGGCGCTGATAAAGGCCGACGCTTCCGTCCCCGAAGTGATGGCGGCATCGATTCTCGCCAAAACCGCGCGGGACCTGCTCATGGAACATTACGGCAGGCTCTATCCGGCATACGGCTACGAACGGCACAAAGGCTATCCCACAAAAGAGCACCGCCGCCTGGTTATGGAACACGGCCCCTCGCCGATTCAGCGGCTGACATTTCGTTCCATTGCTTTTTAGCCGGTTTTTCACCATAATGGATAAGATATGCATAAAACCAGGTTTTATCATAAAATAAATACCCTCATTCTTGCTGTCATGCTGAGTCTCTTTACACTCGCAGCGGTGGTTGTCAGTATGGTTAATCAGCGAAATCTTCGTGAAATATACGAAAAGAATTTTTCCGAGCGCGTACGCCTTTCCAACATATTGATAGCAACATTGGTCGACGGAGAATATGTCAGGCATTATGTGGAGATGCTGACGAGCATGGACAAGGATTTCAAAAAAAGCCAGGTACGGTTCCACCATGACCGGGAAGAATTGTCCCTGCTTCAGGAAAGAGGCGCCCCCGAAGACGAGCAGCATGTTTTTCTGAACCGGATGAAATCCTTTAATCTGAGCATGCAGGATCTGAAGTCGGACATTTACTGGTCGGTAATAGAAAGTCTGCGGAATTTAAGGGACATAAGCCATACAAAGTACGTCTATGTCTTTGCCGATACCGGCGTGGTTGGGGATGACGGGACAGTTTTTTACACATATATATTTGATGCCAATGATGATAACATATACGACGACCTGGATACCGACGGTCTTGGTACGGTTATAGCTGCCGAAGATGTTATGACAACGATTTACCGCACCAAAAAACCGATGGAAACGGTTCAGTACGAAAAAGGCGTATATGGCGAACTTTATTTTGCCTATGCCCCGGTTTTGGACGGAAACGGAGACGTAATCGCCATTTTGGGAACAGACATCGACCTGGATGAAATGCACGCCGAAATCAGAAAGTCCATGCTGTTTTTTAACATTGTTTTTCTGTCTTTTATAGTTATTGTCATTCTGGTTATCTATATTTATCTCAGCAGGTATATCACCCTGCCCCTTGGCGAACTGACCAAAACGGCAAAAAGGCTTGCCGACGGCAACGTGTATACCTTTGTTCCGGAAGCTGCCCTT
This sequence comes from Treponema sp., assembly GCA_009778545.1. GTDB lineage: Bacteria > Spirochaetota > Spirochaetia > Treponematales > Breznakiellaceae > WQXQ01. The sequence goes on from WRJO01000037.1 coordinate 15,197, forward strand.
AGGCAGCGCAACGAATTCGGCATTCTTGCCAACGCCGTTAACGACATGAGCGGCGTATATCAGAGCATGATAAAAAATTCCGAAGAACTTTTTGAAGCGACAAAGATCGGCAAGCTCTCTGTCCGCGCCGATGATTCCATATACAAGGGCAACATCCAGCAGGTTATTCGGCAGATTAACGACACCCTCGATTCAATGACACTGTACCTGAACAGCATACCCGAAGGCATTTTTATCATGAGCAAGAATTTTGAGATGTATTACCGGAACGAGCAGTACATCAAATTTTTCGGCGGCATGACAGCGCCGGAATTTGCCGAAAAAATGTTTGCGGATTCGGAGGATGGGCCGGAACAAAAATTCGACGAACTGCTGAAGCAGACCAACAACAATACTACGATTTGGATTAACGGACTGTGTTTTTCGATAACGGTAAAAGAAATCAATTTAAGCGGCGTGATTGAAAACAGCGTACTGGTAATAGCCGTTGACATTACCGACCTGATGCGGGAAAAGGAAAACGCTCAGGCTGCGGCAAGGGCAAAGGCCGATTTTCTTTCCCGCATGAGCCACGAAATGCGGACGCCGATGAACGCGATTATCGGCATGGCAAAAATTGCCGAAAACACCGACGACATGACCAAGCTAAAGTACTGCCTTTCCAACATCGACAATTCTTCCAGGCTTCTTTTGGGCATCATAAACGACGTGCTGGACATGTCAAAAATCGAAGCGGGCAAATTCAGCCTGGAAAATGTCCCGATGAACATCGAAAAGATGCTGATTAATGTCAGCGATATTATCATCGAAAACATGGAGAAGAAGCACCAGAGGTTTGAAGTGATAATCGGCGAAGGCATGACCCTTGACTATACGGCGGACGAACTTCGGCTGTCCCAGGTCGTTACCAACCTGCTGTCGAACGCGGTAAAGTTTACCCCGGAGAATGGAAGAATTACGCTTGGCGTCGACGAGATCGGCAGGCAGGAACAAACGAACACGCTCCGTTTTTCCGTTTCCGATACGGGCATCGGCATGAAGCCAGAGCAAATAAGCCGCCTGTTTACATCTTTCGAACAGGCAGACGGCAGCATAACGCGCAGGTTCGGCGGGACCGGCCTTGGGCTTGCCATTTCCAAAAACATCGTGGGCAGGATGAACGGGCATATTTGGGCGGAATCGGAATACGGCAAGGGTTCCAGTTTTATTTTCGAGGTGCAGCTTGAACGCGCGCCGGAACAGGGCGGGGCGGCGGAATATTCCGGGGACATGAAACTGCTCGTCGCTTCGCATGACGAAGAGATGCGGCAGCGCTTCCGGTCTATCCTGGGAAGCCGGGGGATCGATGCCGACTATGCATCCGGCGCGGAAGATATCGTCAGCTTTACGGACGGGGCGTATAGTTCCGGCATCGGATATGACGTTGTATTTATGGAGCTGAACATGCCGGGTATGAACGGCATCGAGCTGGTAAAAAGGCTTGGCGATAAAATTGACGTTGCTGCCGTTGTCATTATCGCATCGTTTCTGGATTGGCAGCAGGTTGAAGAGGACGCGCACAGCGTCAATATCAGGAGGTATGTCACCAGGCCGGTCTTTCCGTCTGCGATAATGGGCGCAATCAGCGGCGTTAAGCACACGTCGCCGGATACTTCCGATATTATGGAGCATAACGCGAAGGAGATTCCCGATTTGTCCGGCATAAAGATTCTCCTTGCCGAAGACGTGGACATTAACCGTGAAATTTTTGAAGCGCTCCTGTCCGAGACAAACGTTGCCATTGAAATGGCAGAGAACGGGCTTGTCGCCGTCTCCAAATTCAAAGAGGATCCCGAAAAATACGACATGATAATGATGGACATCCAAATGCCCGAGATGGACGGTTACGAAGCGACCAGAACGATTCGCGCCCTGGACATTCCCAAAGCGCGCACGATTCCCATTGTGGCAATGACCGCCAACGCCTTCAAAGAAGACATCGATCGCTGTCTTGAAAGCGGCATGAACGACCACCTGTCCAAACCAATCGACGAAATCGCCGTAATGGGAAAAATCGCTGCCTACACAAAAAAGAAGTAGACTTTATTCCGGATAAATCACACAGAGGCACGGAGGCACGGAGGAAGCGCGCGTTATCCTCTGTGCCTTGGTGCCTCTGTGAGAGAAAAAGGGAAAGAAGGTTTGAAGCTATTCCTCGCGGTGTTTCTTTACTGTTACGCGCCTTGAGTTTTTGGGCGGGCGGTCTTTGCGCGGTTTTTCTTCGATGCCGCCTTTTTTGCCGCCGGGGCTGCGGGGCCTTGATGGCCTCTCGTTTCTGCCGCTTCCGGCTTCATTCCCGCCCTCGCTTCTGGCGGGTTTTGCCGCGCGGCGGCGCTCGCGCATTTCCTTTTCCATGATGCGCAGCGATTCGTCAAAGCCTTTAAGAAATTCCTGGAGGTCTTCGGCAAAGAGGATCACCGACTGGCGGTCAAAGCCCCCTGTTTCCTTGTTCTTGCTCTCCACGATGTTGAGGTACAGATCCCCCATCCGGTTTTCTTTAACATTGAAAAAATACGTCCGGTTGGGCAGTATTACCCGTGTTGAAAAAAGTTCTCCCCGCTGTCCCATAACTAACCTCTGTTGCCGTCGCGCGAGCGACGAAGAATATCGAACGTCATTGCGAAGCAATGACGCAACCTCTGTTTTGTATAATAACGTTATTCGGAAGCGTCAGCTTCCATTGTCATGCGGCGCTGCCAGTTGATAAGGTCCCGCTCCAATTCCATATCAGCCCCTTCGGTATCGGCCATGATCCGGAAAATCGGCTCGGTGGCAGATCCCCGCATCCATATAGATGCGATATCCTCGCCGGCGGCGTTGCGGAAGCATATCTTCAGCCCGCCCTTGCCGGCTTCGCCGAAGTCGGCGATGCCCTTTCGCTCCTCAATGCCGTTGTACGCCGCCGCCTCCCAGCCGCATATTCCGTAACGGGCCTTTAGCTCGTCCCTGCGCTTTTCCCATTCCCGCAAAAAGACAGCCTGATAGCGGCTTTTCAGTGCGCCATGGTCGGCGCCGGAGACTCCCAGCACCGCCAGCGGGTCGGTGGTGCCGGTGGTGGCAAAGGGAGGCAGGCTCGCCGTCACGTCGGCAAGGCCGAAAGCGGCATCGTAGCGGCGGCCGCTAACCCCGCACCATATCTCGAAAAGGCCCGGCTTGCCGCCGTCTGTCCGCAGCGAGAGGAGCTTTGCCAGCGCAAGCACGGTGTGCAGCGGGTCGCGCACCGCCGACGGATGGGTTATGTTGCCGCCGTTGGAGCCTTCGCCGAGAATCCGCACCGTGCAGCCGTCTTCGCGGAGCTTTCGCGCCAGGCCCACGACGTTCGCCTCGCCGACTTCGGCGCGAAAGACCGGCGCGCCGAAAGCGGCGGCGATGCGATCCACGCGCAGGGAAGTAGGGTCGTTCACTGCGACGGCGGCTTTGGAGGGCCTGCCGCCGGGGGAAATTTCTCCGGTCCATACCAGGTGGGCAAGCTCGGCGACGCAGACGAGGGAGAAAACCTCCTGGGCTTCCAGCGTCCGCGCCCTTTGTAAGACATCGTCCCAGACGACAAGGTTGCCCCGGTCGCCGTCGCAGTCCGGCACATAGCCCAGGACAAAAGCCGGATCCCGGCTGTGCAGCGATTCAAGAAAGGCCCGGCAGGGATCGAGGCTCTCGCCTTCGGGAATTATTCGGTGGGCGATTGCCCCCGGTTCGGCGTTTATCGCCTCAAACTGAATCCCCAGGGCGGAAAAGAAATCCCGGTCGATGGACACGCTCCGCGCCGAACCGTTAAAGTCGCAGCACACGCCGAGCGGCCGCCGCGCAATGCCCCGTTTAAGCGCCTCGCCGATACCGGCATTTCCGCCAAATGCCACTTCCCGGCTAAAGTTGAAATACGCGGTTTTGGCTTCCTGTTTGGCCGCCTGTTCACCGGCAAGTATTGCGTCTAACGCGGCGGGATCGGCGGAGGCGGCAAGCTGATCCAGGCGGGCGGCGGCGGAAGGGTCATCCATAAGCGATTTGAAATTCGCCGTAAGTTTTGAGGCTTCCTTTGCCGAAAGAACCCCGCCGTCGGTAAGGCCGAATTTCAGGCCATTGTGTCCGACGGGGTTGTGGCTTGCGGAAATGTAGATGAATCCAATGTCCTCAGTCCCTATATTCCTCGCCCAGGCCATTATTTCCGGCGCGGCAAGTATTCCGGCATACCGTACATTGCAGCCGCAGGCCGCCAGCGCCGCGATGATCGCCGCGGCGATTGTTTTGCCGGTGGGACGGGAATCGCAGCCGACCAGCACCAGGGGGCTGCTACCCGCACCCGCCTTTTCCCGCAGATATTCGGCAAAGGCCAAGGCGGCGCCGGCGGCGATGGTCTTGTGGCTTTCGCCGATTTCGGCTGTTTTGTCTTCTTCCCCGCCCGAAGCGGCAAAAACACCGCGCCAGCCGGAGTGCGACAGAATCATGCCTTTTAGGGAAGTTTGTAGTTCGTCCGAAGAAACCATACCGAAGTATATCCGGTTATCTTGCTATTTTCTACCGGTAACGCATAGAATAAGCAATGAGCCTTTTCTGCATGTTGTGGATACCGGCGTTCTTCGTTTTTCGGCGCACCGTTTTTTCCGGCGGAGGCGCAGTGTACCTGTGGGCCTTGCTGACGGGCGATATAATTACGGTTGTTCAGTACTTTGCCGGACCAATGGCAGCGCCGGGCGGGTTCGGCTTTTCCCGCTGGCTGGCCGCCTTTATCGATATAGCGAGTTTTCCGGCGATTATCCCGTTTGGAATATGCTTCCTGCTCATCAGGCTGCGGGCGCTGCCCGCCGATATCGACCATGCCGGTTTTACCCTGCTCAGCCTTATTCCCCTGGCCGTCTACCGTTCGATAAGCTGGAATTCCCCCGCTTCGCCGCTCTTGCTTGTTCTGGTTCCCCTGCTATGGACGGCACAGGCCGTGGGGATGCCCTGGTTTTTCCGTTTTATCAAGCGGGAATCCCGCTGGTATGTCACCGCCCCCGCGATCCTCGCCATTGCCGCACTGCCTGCCGCCGCCGCATCATCATGGTGGGCGTTCTTCTCCCAGCACACCCTCATCGCCTGGCTGTTGTTATGCGTAACTTTCGCTCCCGCTATTATCTCGGGTTTTAAAGAATCTTATCTAAAATATCTCACACAGAGGCACTAAGGCACAGGGAACACAGAGTAAAAATGGGGTTTCGGATTACGCCCATCCTGACCTTCCTTAATCTCCGTGCCGCTGTGCCTCCGTGAGAGGTTATTTCAAATCAACTTACGCTTGTCCGGCGGAGCCGAGGACGTTCTGGTTCTTGTGGGCGTAGAGCTTTTTCAGTTCGTCGCGCG
>WRJO01000038.1 GCA_009778545.1 Treponema sp.
CAAACCACCCAAAGAAAGGTCTCCGGGCAAGGAGGAACTCATGAAAAAAGTGGTTATTGTGGCTCTGATTATCACGCTGGCTGCGGGCGCGGTATTTGCAGAGTTAAAAACAAGTGCGTGGGCAGCCGGTCGCGCGTATATCGCAGCGTTCGATAATAACGATGTGTTTCCGGATTCAATGACATTCGGCTACCATGATTTGCGCTTAACTGCCGATGGTAAAAATGAAGAAGGCACCTTTGGCGGGTATCTCAGGTTTTGGGCCAGAGGAAACAATAATCCTCTCGCTGGTAATGAAACTTTCGGCTATGCCTGGTGGAAGCCGATTGATCAGGTACGGCTCCAGATTGGCCAGAACAGAAATATCGACTTTGGCGTATTTGAAATTGTCCGGGGCTCGTCGTTCTACGGCGCCGCTCGTGACGGCGGGATGGGCGTGCTGCTTAGGGAAAATGCTTACCACGTTCCTGGTATGTCAGCTACTCACCAGCCACACCAGCTCCAGAACGCGTTTTATGGAAATTCTTTTGATTACGGAGGGGCGACTCTTTCCATATACCCGATTGAAGGACTGTCTCTTAACTTTGGCATTCCCTATGGATGGGATGGCGCTTTCAAAGTTGGGGAGCATACCTACAAAAACATACTTGCCCAGGTGCAGTATAAAATTACCGATGTCGGCAGGCTAGCCTTTGGTTACCGAGGAAACGATACCGCTGATTTTGCAGGAACTGGTGCTACTATGGCCAGTGACAATCATGCTCTGTTCGCCTCCTTTTATTTGAACGGTATAGAAAATTTTGGAGCGAACCTCGGCCTGCGCCTTATGATGCCCTTTGAAAGAGAGGCTGGCGGAACAAAAAATTCTGTTAGCTATCCATTCCTGGCTGCACTGGGCATAAGTTTTGATGCCGGAGATTTTGGCATTAAAGCGCGCTGCGAGCTGAGCACTGGTGGAGAGCATAAGATAGGTGGAACCTCTATGACAAAAGGAGATACCAGATTCTTCTTTGAAGTTCTTCCCTCCTATAATGTGGGAGTCTGCAAAATATTCCTTTCCGCCGCAGTTGACGTAAAATCACCAGATAAAGGTGATGATGAAGTCGGCTTCAGCATCAACCCCTACATTGCCAAGGCGGTCGGTTCCAGCACCTTCTTTGCCGGCCTCAGGCTCTGGTCGGATGGAACCAAGGTAAATCCCCCAGATGATGATGCGAGGATTTTGTTCGACATCCCCATTGGCCTGGTGGTTTCGTTCTAATCTGAACGCGTAACTGTACCGAATAACGCCGTCCGCAAGGGCGGCGTTTTTGTTGGCATCCTTCTTCCCTCTGCGCCCTCTGCGCCTCTGCGTGAAATTCTTCGAGAAAATGCTCCGCGCCTCTGCGTGAAATTTTTCGAGAAAATGCCTCCGCGTGAGAAATTGCCAGTAAAATTTATCCGGGTGAAATTAAGGAACGTTGAATTAAGCAAATTGGTATAATTGTATATCAGGTATGTATCGGAAATCCTTAAAATTATAAGTTATCAGAATTTTATTCATTTTAATGGAAGTTGCTGCTATTAGTGCATCATCAATTTTTCGTCCATGCTTTTTGCCGTAGTGCTTCACTTGTTATGTTTCGGTCTTTCCATAATCCAAAAGCAGCTTCTATAGAATGTACAAAAACTGGAAACTGCTTTTTTTCAATTGCTTTCCAGCGACTGCCAGGCGGCGCGGGCGGCTTCCTGTTCGGCGCTTTTTTTGCTGCGCCCCGAGCCGGGGCCGTAGACCGTTCCGTTCACGCTTACCTCTATCCAGAACATCCGCTCATGCTCGGGGCCGGAACGTTTCACGAGGCGGTACTGGGGGTAGGCGCGGTAGCGGCGCTGGCATAGCTCTTGCAGAAGCGACTTGTAGTCGCGGAGGTAGTCTTTTTCGGTGATGCGGCCGATTTCCGGGGTGAACAGGCGGCTGATAAAATCAAAGGCCGCCCGGTAGCCGCTGTCCAGGTACAGCGCGCCGATAAGCGCTTCCAGGGTGTCGGCGAGGATCGCCTTTTTCTCGCGGCCGCCGGAAAGGTCTTCGCCCTTGCCCAATAGCAGCATCGTGTCTATCTGCAGAATCCTTGCGACCGAGGAAAGCACTTCTTCGGATACGGCGACAGATTTTATCTTTGCAAGTTCGCCTTCCGGTTTTTCGGGGAATTTTTCGTAGAGGAGGGTGGCGCAGACCGCACCAAGAATCGAATCGCCAAGGAACTCAAGCCGCTCGTTGTTCTGTCGGCAGCTTGTCTCGTTGGATACGGATCGGTGGACAAAAGACAGGTTCAAAAGCTCAAGGCTCTTGAACCTGAATCCGGCGGTCTTCTGAAAAGCCGCCAACTGTTTCTTTCGCCCCGGCTCAATCACCGGGTCACCGTGGTTACGCCTGCTGTGACTTGATGAATTCGTACGCGTCTTTGACCGTCTCGAATTGATTGGCCTTTTCGTCGTCGATCTTGATTCCCATTTCCTCTTCAATGGCATAGACCAACTCGTAGGTGTCCAGGCTGTCCGCGCCAAGGTCCTGGCGGAATGAAGCCTCCATGGTGATCTTCGACTCATCCACTTCGAGTTTCTCGGCGATGAGCTTCTTCACTTTCTCAAATAACTCGTCCATTTTTTCCTCTCTTGTTAAACTTTGGAATTCGGAACTATGACCTGCCGTCCCCGATAAAACCCGCATTTTGGGCAGACCCGGTGCAGAAGTACCTTGTTGCCGCAGGTGCTGCATTCTATCAGGTTGGGGGCGGTAAGTTTCATGTTGATGGACCTTCTGCGGCGGGTCCGCGCCTTTGATGTTTTATATCTGGGTACAGCCATTCTATTACCTCTTAAGCAGAAAATAACAAAAATGTCCATTTGTGTCAAGCAATAAATGACATTTTTTAATTTTTTGTCATAATTTATTTCTGGAGGAATTTTGCCCGCAGGGCCTGGGCGACCAGGGGGGGGACCATGCCGGAGACGTTGCCCTGAAAAGATGCAAGTTCCCGGATAAACGAGGAGCGCAGGACGGAGTACTGGGGATCGCAGGTCATAAAGATCGTCTCAATGTCGGGGTCCAGGGCCTTGTTCATCATGGACAGCTCGAATTCAAAAGAGAAATCTTCCAACCCCCGCACGCCCCGGATAAGCAATTTGATGTCCTCTTTCTGCAAAAAATCGACGATAAGGGTATCGCAGACGGCAACTGACACGTTTTCCTGGTTTTCGGTAAGTTCCTGGAGCATTGCGAGGCGTTCTGTTGCCGAAAAAAGGTTCTTTTTCTGGCGGTTTTCGGCGACAACGACGAGAATTTCGTCAAAAATACCCGCAGCCCGCTGGATAATGTTAAGATGTCCCAGTGTCGGAGGGTCAAAAGAGCCGGGAAACGCCGCTTTCAGCATTATTTATCCCCTATGATGCCGTACAGCCTGTCCAGATCGTCCATGGAGTAATACTCGATGTGGATTTTGCCCCTTTCCAGGCCTCCGTCGATGGTCACTTTGGTTCCCAGCCGTTCGATGAATTTTTCTTCCATTTCGGTGATTTCCGGCGGGCGTTTGGGGGGTTTTGCCGTTTCCCCTCCGTCTGCGGGGGGGGCGTTCAGCGCCGAGGCGCGCTTTTCCGCTTCGCGGACGGAAAGCCCCTTGCCGGCGATGTCCCTGAACAGCTTGTCCCGCAGCGCCTTGTCCGTTACCGAGAGAATGGCGCGGGCATGGCCGGCGCTGATGCCGCCGTTTTCCGGGCCGCTTTCCAGGCTTTTCTGCATTTCGGCGGGCAGCTTTAGCAGGCGCAGGGCGTTGGTCACCGCCGAGCGGCTTTTGCCGACCTTGAGGGCAAGTTCTTCCTGGGACAGGCGGGAATAGTCCATCAGGTTTTTGTAGGCCGCCGCTTCTTCGATGGGGTTAAGGTCGCTGCGCTGTATGTTTTCGATGAGGGAAACCTCAAGCCGCTTTTGGTCGGTGTACTCGCGGATGATTACCGGCACTTCGCGCAGGCCGGCCAGCCGCGCCGCCCGCGTCCGCCGCTCGCCCGCGATGATGATGTACGAGGCGCCTTCTGGCGAAGGTGTGCCAGCTTTCGCCGGCATGGCGATAATCGGCTGGATGATCCCGTGCTCGGCGATGGAGTCGGCCAGTTCGCGCAGTTCCGTTTCGTCAAAATTTTTCCGGGGCTGTCCGGGGTTCGCCGTCAGCCTGTCGACGGAAAGCTGCACGACCTCGCCGAGGGGCGGCGTACCGTGCGGCGGCGGTTTTTGCTTTCGCTTATCGGGGCTTTTGCCGTCTGCGGCGTAGGCTTCGTTCCCAAACGCCGAGTCGTCTTCGCCGCCGCCGGGGAGCAGGGCGTCCAGGCCCCTTCCCAATCCTGCCTTGCGCGCCACTTTAGGCTCCTCCTCCGGGTCCGCCCTTTGCCGCCGTTTTGGACGCCGCCGGCGCTCCAGCAGCCGGTCTGGCACTCTGTGCCGCAGACCGCCGGATTATTTCCCGCGCAAGGCTCTGGTAGGCCCTGGCCCCGGCGCAGTTGGGATCGTACAGCACGATGGGCTGCCCGTGGGAGGGCGCTTCCGACAGGCGGATGTTCCGGGGGATTATCGTAGAAAAAACCGCGCTCTTGAAGTATGTGCTGACCTGCTTTACAACGTCCTGGGCAAGCCGCGTCCGGGGGTCGTACATGGTAAAGAAAATTCCCCCGATGCCCAGCGACTTGTTCAGGCCGCGCTGTATCCGCTGGACGGTTTTTAAAAGCAGGCTTAAGCCCTCCAGGGCAAAGTATTCGCACTGCATGGGGATGAGCACCGAATCGGCGGCGGCCATGCCGTTGAGGGTGAGCACTCCAAGGCTGGGCGGGCAGTCTATCAAAATAAAGTCGTAGCGGTTTTTCGCGGGGGCCAGGGCTTTCTTCAGGAACAGGTACCTGTCCTCCTGTTCGATAAGCTCAACCGCCGCGCCGGACAGGTCGATGCTGGCGGGGATAACCTCGAGGCGGGCAACGCCGGTCTTTTTGATCACTTCGTCGATGGCCGCTTTTCCCGAAAGCAGCTCGTAGATCCCCGGCACGGGCGGCTTTGCCCCCACGCCCGAGGAAAGGTTCGCCTGGGCGTCAAAGTCCACGAGCAGCACGTTCTTGCCTTCTGCGGCAATGTACGCGCCGATGTTAAGCGCCGAGGTTGTTTTGCCCACTCCCCCCTTCTGGTTCACAAAGACAAAGGTTTTCCCCATGGGGGTAGTATATAGTGGTTAGTGGTTAGTGGGTAGTGGGTAGTTTCCTAACCGCTATCCACTACTCAACTTTAAACCGGGAGACTTCCTGTACCAGGGCGCTGATGTTTTCGCGGTTCGAGCCGGAGAGGTCGTTCACCCGGTTTACGGCGATGTTGATCTGTTCCGCGCCTATCGCCATTTCGTTCATGCCGCCGGTTATTTCCTCGGTTACCCGCTCAAGATTTCCGCCTTCCTGGATGACTTCCTTGCTGCCCTGCAGCATTTCGTATGAGCCGTCCTTTACCTGGTTGGTCATTTCGTTCAGGTTGCCGATGGCTTCGAGTATCTGCTTGCTGCCTACGCTCTGTTCTTCCATCGCGTTGCGGATGTTTTCTTCCTGATCCGCCACGGTTTTTACTCCGCGATCTATCGCCTCGAACTTGTTCAGCACGTTGTCGGTGGATTCGATGATCTTGTCGATCGAAGCCTTGATTTTTTTCAGCACCGTGCTGATCGTCTTTGACTGCTCGCCGGAATTTTCCGCCAGCTTGCGGATTTCGTCGGCGACGACGGCGAAGCCCTTGCCCGCCTCGCCCGCATGGGCCGCCTCAATCGCCGCATTCATCGAGAGCAAGTTGGTCTGGCTGGCGATGTTCTCCATCACGGAGTTGATCTCTAAAAGGCCTTCGGACTCGCGGGCAATCTCCTGAATGTCCGCCGCCACGTCTTGCAAACCAGTTTTGCCCACTTCGGACGCTTCCATAAGCTCGTGAACGTTGGCGGTGTTTTTAACGAGGGTGTTGGTAACCGACTGTATGTTGGCAAGCATTTCCTCGACTGCCGCCGAAGACTGGGCGACGCTGGAAGTCTGCTTTTCCACATTGCCGTTGAGCCTGTCGATGCTGTGGGTGATCTGTTCCATTGTAGCGTTGGTTTCGGTAACGCTGGCGCTCTGGTTGATAACCCTGCCCTTGATGCTCTGAATGTTGGAGGTAATCTCGTTAATGGCGGCGGCGGTTTCGGTCATGTTGCTGGCAAGCTCGGTGCCGATGTCGAACAGTTTCGCCGACTGCTGCTTGATGATGAGAACCAGACCTTTGATTTTTCCCAGGGTAAGGTTGAAGTAATGGGCCATGTCGGAAGTTTCATCATTCCCCTTTTCAGGGATAACCGTCGTTAAGTCCCCCTCGCCTTCGGAAATGTCTTTGAGGGTAAGGGCTACATTGACAATCGGCCTGGTAACGCTGGTTACAAAAAAGAAAACAATTACCGCTGTTATAACGATGGCTATTGCCGCCAGGATAATGGTAAACTCTTCCATCCTTTTTACCTCGGCGAGAACATAGGATTCCTTGGTTCCGAGCATTACCGTCCAGCTTTTGTCCGAATCGCCTATTTTGAAAGGCGACAATACAATTTCCATATTTGAATTCAGTACCGAAGAATACGATGTTATGCTGAGGGGCTGCCCGGTGAGCACTGCGTTATTGGCTTCGTCCCAGTGATCGCCGTATATGTTGTCAACTTCGCGGAGCTTCTTTCCCACCCGATCGGGAACGTAGCTTGCCATAATGAATCCGTTATTTGAATAAATCGACATTGCGTTGATTTCTTCGTTGGTATCAATGGTATGCTGCACCGTTGTCTGCATCTGGACGATGTCCAAAAAGCAGCCCACGCCCCCAACTACCTGGTTGGTCCGGGGGTTTATTATGGGAGTCATCAGTCTGAAAACGAAGGTGTTCCGTCCCCCTATGGTTCTGGGGATGGGATCTTCCACCCGGTCTCCTCTCGCATTGGGGCCTCTTAAATAGGCCATTGAACCGTCCAAATCCGTGGTTAAGCGGCTCTCTATCGGGCCGTTTTCCCTTGTAAAGGCCACGGCATACTGCCCGGTCGGGCTTGACCCCGCTCTGCCGATGTACTGGTCGTCCATGCCGTCAATGGCGTTCGGGAGCCATACGGTATAAATGGTGATGACGATTGGCTGGTCAATCAGGGTCGCCTTCAGCATGGCATCAAAGCGGTCCCGCCTTTCCTCCGCCGGAATGCTCTCATAATCCTGCATTATGCCCGACAGCGTGGCCAGCACCTGCATACGGGCGTCTTCCCGGCCTTTCCAGTATTCGGCCCTCTGTCCTGCCAGGTCTTTCAGGCCCCTCGTGCTCAGGGTTATGGCGGTATCCGAGGCTTGTTTTAACAGTATAATGGAAATTCCCGCGACTACGACCACCATAATCGCGATAACTATAAGACTCAGCTTGAATTTTAGTTTCATATGTATCTCCTTTTTGATGCTTTCGTATGAAAATAATGCCTCTATTGTATTATAGTTCGCTTTCGGTGTACAATGCAACATTACCATATGAAGATTCTTGTTGTGGGCTCTGGCGGCAGGGAACATGCCCTTGCCTGGAAGCTTGCCCAGTCCGAAAAAGTTCAGCGGGTCTTTGTCGCGCCGGGAAACGGCGGGACTCAGGCGGAAGCCAGGTGCGAAAATGTCCCGATGACGGCGGATCCCGCCAGCGCCGGGGGGCAGGAGGAGCTGAAGCAATTCGCCCTGCGGGAAAAGGTCGACCTAACCGTTATCGGCCCGGAAGTGCCACTTGCCGGCGGCATTGCCGACACGTTCCGAGGGGCTGGACTTGCCATTATCGGGCCGGGCAGACAGGCGGCGCAGTTGGAGTCCAGCAAAATCTACTCCAAGGCCTTTATGGCGAAATACGGCGTTCGCGCCGCCAAAAGCAGCAATTTTACCGATTTTGACAAGGCCCGCGCCTTTGCCGCCGAACATTTTTCGTTCGGCGCGGGCGAATCGGCCGGAAGCTGCGCGGCGGCCGGCGCCTTGGGCCAGCTCGTTATAAAAGCCGACGGCCTGGCAGCCGGCAAGGGCGTGATCATCGCGCAGGACTTTGCCGAAGCGGAGGCGGCGCTCGCTTCCCTGATGCGCGACAAGAGCCTGGGCGACGCCGGGGACTCGGTGCTGCTGGAAGAATTTCTCGCGGGAACGGAAGTTTCCGTGATGGCGGCGGTCAGCGTCGCCGATGGGAAAGGCTACATTCTGCCGTTTATCTCTGCCCGCGACCACAAGCGCCGCTTCGAAGGGGCGCGGGGGCCTAACACCGGCGGCATGGGGGCGATTGCTCCCGTCCCCGATTTTTCGCAAACAGCGCAGAACGATTTTGCCCGCTCGATTGTGGAGCCGACCCTCCGCGGAATGATCGCCGAGGGGCTGGAATACTGCGGCTTTATCTTTTTCGGGGTAATGGTGCACGACGAGCGCTGCTACCTGCTTGAGTACAACGTGCGCCTCGGCGATCCCGAGACCCAGGCCCTTGTGCCGCTGATGGACTTCGACCTGGTCGATCTCTGCGCCGCCATGCTCGCCGGAAAGGACTTTTCCCTCAAGTGGAAGCCCGGCGCCGTATGCGCCCCGGTCGCCGTAGCCGACGGCTACCCCGGCCCCTACCGCAAAGGCGACGCCATTGCCATCGACGCGGCGGCGCTGGAAGCAGCCGGCGCAAAAGCATTCATCGCCGGCGCCGCTGCGGATGGAGCTGCGTCCCTGCGGACAACGGGCGGCAGGGTGCTGGCGGTATCCGCTTACGGCCCAAATGCCGACGCCGCCTACGCCGCCGCTTACCGGGGAATGGCGGCGATACGCTTCGACGGCATGGGCTACCGCACCGACATCGGCAAAGAAATTATCCGGTAAATTTATTCGCTATTCCACACGCAGAGGCGCAGAGGCGCAGAGAGCGATTCGTTGTTCGCAGGCTTCTCGCAACCTTCAAAGTATGAGCGGGAAGGGGTAGGGAGCGGGGTTTGGGGAGTAGGGAAGTAGGGAGTGGATAGTGGATAGTGGATAGGAGCTGTGGTTTCTAAAGTTATCAGAGTATCATTCGACTAGAATGGTACGCTAATTTCTCCTTTCTCTTTCCTCCTTTCTTTATCGCTGTATTAGCTGGTGACGCAGTATTCTCGTACTTCGCCCAGTCCTCCGCGTGCTCTGCGCCTCGGCGCCTCTGCGTGAAAATATTTCGATAAATATCACTCTGCCAGCGGCAGGTAGATTACGTCGCCGGTTTCGATTAGATCGGGGTCGGTGATGTTGTTCGCCGCGGCGATTAGCCTCCAGTTGCGGTCAAGGTGATACGCCCGTAAGGCGATGTTTACCAGCGTATCGCCATCCTGTACGGTATAATGCGTTCCGGCGATTGGGTTTATGGCACGGCTGGAAATGGCTGGTCGCGCGGGTTCCGGCGGCGGCGGTTCAGGCGGCGGCGGCTGAACGGCAGCGGGCGGCGGGGTCGGCGGCGCAGGTGGAGGCGGTGGCTCTGGGGCGGGCGCTTGAGCTACAGGCGCGGGCGGTTCAGGCGGCGCTGGTTCAGGCGCAGGCGGCGCGGCGGGGGGTTCAGGTGCGGGCACTTGAGCGGCAGCAAGCGGCGGTTCGGGCAGCTCAAACATGGGCGCGTTGGGATCGCTGGTCTTTTCAATGCGGAAGGAGGCGGCGGATGAAAAACCGGCGCCGCCGGGGGCAGTGCCTTCGTAAGCGGCAGAAAATGCCGGCTGCACCCGCCAGTGCCAAAGGCCCGGTCCGGGCGCGGGCAGGTTAATCGAAGCCGAAGCCGACTGCCTGCTGACGCTCGGATTGATAAAATCCGGTTTTTCGCAGATTTCAATGACGTAATGCGATGCTTCGTTCCGCGCCGACCACTGAAAACGGAGCTGCGGCAGATCGCCATAGTAGCGAAACACGCTGTCCATCGCAGGGCTTTGCAGTTCGGGCCCCGACGCGTCGGCTACGGTGATCTGCCCGGTACGCAGAACCGTGTTCCCGTATGCCAGCCGCCAGTGCCAGAGACCGGCGTCGAAATCCGCCTGCACGCTGTCGGCAAGGTTTTCCATCACTTTAGTATTGCGCGCAAAGTACGGGTCCCCGGCAATTTCCAGGCGCAGGGTTTCCCCTTCTTCGATGTTGGTGCTGCGCCACACAAAATCGACAGTCAGCGGACCCGGCCCCCTGTTAAGGAAACGCGCGTTGGGCCGCGGGGACATTACCACCGCCATCGGCAGTACCCGCTCTGCGCCGCTGGCATCCTGGGCGATCATCGAGCCTTCGCCAATGTCCCGGCTCCGCCCTTCTTCGATGAATGTCGCGCTTCCTTCATTCACCTGGACGATCAGGCCCTCGTCTCCCATTTCGGCGTTAAGCACCGCTCCCGGCCCCGCCTGTATCTGGCGGCCCATCAGGTTCAGCACGATGCCCGGCCCTTCCGAGCCGCTTGAGGCAAGGCTCAGATTCCCCTCCTGAAGCTCAATCTCCACAGGGCCTTTGCCGCCCGGGGCGCTTTGAATTTGGATAAGGGTATTTTGATTCAGGTTGATCTGGTTGTCGTCCAGATAGATCGTCGCGGCGGAAAAATCCGCAGCCCTGATCAGGTCTCCCGCGTACACCGCCGAGTCGACAAAGATTCGATCCCACAGCACCCGGTCCGCATGCCGCCTCTGGACGACGTTATTCCTGATAACGATAATCCCCGCCGGGTCTTTGTCGTATGAATCAATGGTCTGCGTCAGATCGCGCCTGAACAGATAAATGCTCGCCGCAGCCGTGGACAGGAAAACAATAATCACCAGGAGGTCGACGAGGCCGAATATTCTGATACGGTATGACGCACGATCTATTTCGCTCATTTCTTTTTCCGTATTTTAATTCGGGCGATAGAATATTTTTTTTCGTTTACGTTGATGTCAACTTTTGAAAGGTCCGGCGCCCGTATCGACAGGATTTTCCGCACCTTGGCAAGCGACTGCGGCCCTTTTTCGCTTCTGGCAAAATTCACGACGGCGAATATCCGCAGGGGCTTTTCCTTTCCCTTAACCCTTACCGGCGGCATTTCCACGGTGATGAATTTTTTTCTTACCAGATGCCAGGTGTTCTCGGTTATGAGGATGTCAGTCCCCAGGGGCTTGTTCAGGTCTTGCACTCTGGATGCGAGGTTCACCGGATCGCCGGTTACCGTGTATTCCATCCGCAGATCGGAGCCGATCTGTCCGGCAACAACCGTTCCCGTATTAATGCCGCAGCCGATGCGGATGCGCGGATCGCCGGGGTCTCCGATTTTGCGGTTCTTGTTCATGCGGTACAATACGCTGCGCATCATCAGCGCCGCACGGATGCAGTTGTAGGCATCCTTCCTGACGCTGCCCGTGGTGTACGCAGTTCCCCAGTGGGCCATCAATCCGTCGCCGATAAATTTGTCGACAACGCCGCCGGTTTTTTCCACGCATTCGACCATCTGGGTAAAGTAGCCGTTGAGCCACTGAACGATGCGGTCCGAGGATTCGTCCCCGAACGTATTGGCGAATTTTTCGGATATCGCCGTAAATTCGCGGATGTCCGAAAAAAGGATGGTGGCATGTTTCGGCGAGCCGCCCGGTTTTATCTCGCCCCTCATCGCCCGCAGCGCTATGTCGCGGTTGGTGAACCTGCCGAAAATGCCCAGGGCCGCGCACATCCGCTGGAAGCTGGCCGTTAGCACGCCGATCTCGTCCGATCCTTTCGGTTTCAGCGACACATCGAAAGCGCCGCCTTCGATTGTCTGGGCCGCCGCAGCCAGCGACTTGAGGGGAATCGATATGGTTTTTGAAAAAAACCATATCAGGATGATCGAAATGCTCAGCACCGCGCCGGTAAGGTATATGTTGCGCCTTGTCGTAGCGGCTATTCCTTCAAAGACCTTGTCGTATTCGATGCGGGTTATCACTGCGGCGCCGGCGGTGTTGAGCTTGGTAAAAGCGCTGAAGTACCGAGTGCCGTTTTCATCGGTGTACAGGGTTTGGGCGCTCCGCGCCGGGTTTTCCCATATAAAGCGGGTAAATTCGCTGCCCGCCACGTTCTCGTTTTTTCGCGCCTGTTCAAAATCGCCGTGCGCCAGAATGTCGCCGGAGTCGTTAATCATGAATGATTGGTTGATGCCCATTCCGAACGATTCGTTCAAATCAGCAGGGTCGAGGAGAACGGCCCCTCCGCCGGTTTGCCAGGGAAAAAACAGCGCCAACAGCGGCACGGCAAAGTGGGGCGCGGCGTTGAGCAGCATCGTTTCCCCCGCCGCAGCCCGCCGCAGCGTTATCCGCTGGGCGTCCATGTACGTTTCTGCCAGAGCCTCGCTGATGCCCTTCGATTCAAAGAAACGCCCGTTTGCCAGAACCTGGCCCTGGCTGCCTGCGGTAAAGAAAATCGCGGCGGCATGGGGGTTTCGTTCAAAGAAAAAATCCGACGACTCATCCGCGATGGGGCTCTCCGCTTCCTCGGCGGCAATGATCCGCATGAGCATTCCGGAATTGGAATGGATGTTTTCAAATACCAATTCCGCCGCCATCGCCGAGTAGCGGTTTGCCTCAAAGTTGCTTTCTTCCGCCGCGATCCGCAGGTCTTCCCGCACCAGCCACGACACCAGTGCGATAATGGAACCAAGGGACATAAGCACAATGAATGTGATAATCGTTATAAGTTTTACGCCGATTGAAAACCGCACTTTTGTAAAGCTGGCATTGTTTCCGTTATCCATTTTCCGATTTTTTCCTTTGCTAAATCGCCATTACAGTATACCACATTATCACAAATTGCACAGGGCGGATATTACGATGGCAGATAATCTGCCTTTACAAGCGGACGGCAAATCGCTACATTGGCTGTACCATGAAAGAAGTATCACTTACCGGAATAAAACCCACGGGCGATCTGCACATCGGCAACTACTTCGGCGCGATAAAGCCCGCCCTGGAACTCGCCAAAACCTACGATGCCCGGTACTTTATCGCCGACTACCACGGCCTTAACACCATGAAAGACCCGGCGGAACTGAACTCGACGATACGGCACGTAGCCGCCGGATGGCTGGCGGCGGGCCTGGACCCGGAAAAAGTGATCCTCTACCGGCAAAGCTCCATCCCCGAAGTGTTTGAGCTGACTATCATGCTGACGGCTTTTACTTCCAAGGGCCTTATGAACCGCGCCCATGCCTACAAGGCGGCGGTGCAGGAAAATGCCGAAAAGGGCGGCGACGTAGACGCAGGCATCAACATGGGGCTGTTTACCTACCCCATTCTGATGGCCGCCGACATCATCATTTTTGATTCCGACGTAGTGCCGGTGGGCAAGGACCAGGTGCAGCATATCGAAATGGCGCAGGACATCGCCCAGGCGGTGAACGCCAACTACGGCAAGCCCGTGCTGAAAATTCCCCGGGCGGGCGTGCAGGAAAATACCGCCGTCGTGCCGGGGCTGGACGGCAGGAAGATGAGCAAGAGCTACGGCAACACCATCCCCCTGTTTGCCCCGGAAAAAACCCTGCACAAAACAATCATGCGGGTGGTAACCAATTCCCAGACGGTCGACGAGCCGAAAGACCCCGAATCAAGCCAGATTTATCTGCTGTACAAGCTCTTTGCCACGGCGGAGGAACAGGCCGCCCTTGCCGCCCGCTACCGCGCCGGAGGCATGGGCTGGGGCGAGGCGAAAGAGGAGCTGTTCCGCGCCGCGAACCGCGATCTAGCCCCGATGCGGGAACGGTACGACGCGATCATGGCAGACATTCCCGCGCTGGACAGGATCCTCGCGCAGGGCGCCGAAAAAGCCCGCCCCATCGCCGCCGCCACCGTCAAGCGCTTCAGAAAAGCGGCCGGCATCGATTGATCCGCACCCCCAATTATTCAGTTGCCAGCAGCCCTGCCATGGGTTATACTGCAATGAGGAAAAAGGGGGTGTTATGACAAAGACACGGTTAATTGGCACGGTCGTACCGGTGGGGGCGCTGCGGGGCAGCAGGGCAGCCGCCGTTGGGGAATTTCCCGATCTTGCGGAATTTGCCCAGCTATGCAAAAAAATGAAAATCGACCTTATTCAATTGCTGCCGGTGAACGATACAGGCTATGACAGTTCCCCGTATTCCAGCCTGACCGCTTTTGCCCTCCACCCCCTGTACCTGCGGCTTGGCGACCTTCCCGAGGCGAAGGGCTTTGAAGAAAAAATTGCCGCTATCGACAGGGAATTTGCGGGGATGGAACGGTTTCCCTATCAGAACATCCTCAAGGCGAAAATGGACTTGCTGCGGGCGATGTACAAGGCAAATGAAGCAAAAATTGAGAAAAACGCCGCCAAAAAAGCGGTTTTGGGCGCCTGGATCGAAAAGAATGCCTGGGTTAAACCATACGCGGTCTACCGCAGATTGAAAGACGCGAACCGCCAGAAAAGCTGGAAGGACTGGAAAACCCACCGCGAGGTGACGGTCAAGGACATGGCCGCGCTGTGGGAAGATCCGAAACTCCGGGGCGAGCACCTGTTCTGGGCATGGCTGCAGCAGGCGCTGGATGTGCAGTTCAGCGAGGCGGCGAAAGCCGTTGCCGACGCGGGAATCCTGCTGGAAGGCGACCTGCCGATTCTGATGAACGACGATAGCTGCGACGTGTGGGCGTATCCCGGCATCTTTATCCGCGACCTTGCCGCCGGAGCGCCGCCGGACATGTACAGCCCCAAGGGCCAGAACTGGGGCTTCCCCCTGTACAACTGGGACGCGCAGGAAAAGGACAAATACGCATGGTGGAAGGGCAGGCTCGCCGCTGCGGGCAAGTACTACCAGGCGTATCGCATCGACCATGTGCTGGGCTTTTTCCGGATATGGTCGGCATCCCTCAGCGATTATTCGTCCGCGCTGGGGCGTTTTGTCCCCTACACGCCGGTTACCGATGCCGACCTGAAAAAACTCGGCTTTGACAAGGGCCGCGTCCGCTGGGTCACGCTGCCCCACATCCCCACCGCCGAACTGGCGGACGTTCTGCATCATAACCTTCCCGAAAGCGAAAGAGAGGAAGTGTCGAAATTATTGTTTGACAAAACCCTTGACCGCGTCGGCGATGAAGAGCTGTGGCAGTTCAAGAAGAAAATTAAAGGCGAGAAGGACATTGAAGCCCTTGGCCTGAATCCGCCGATAACCCAATACCTGTTCGACATGTGGCACAACAGGATTTTCCTTGAATACGAAAAGGGAAAATATTCCCCCGTCTGGTACTATCAGGATTCCCGCGCCTACCAGACCCTGTCCGGCAGGGAAAAAGAGGCCCTGGAGGAACTGCTGCAGAAATGCCTGGAAAAATCGGAAAAAGTATGGGAAGAGCACGGGAAGAAGCTGCTCTCCGTGCTGGTGGAATCGTCGCCCATGCTGCCCTGCGCGGAAGACCTGGGAGCGGTGCCGTCCTGCGTTCCCCAGGTGCTGGCAAAGCTCGGCATCCTCGGCCTGCGCGTGGTGCGCTGGCACCGCTACTGGGACAAAAGCGATCAGCCCTACATCCCATTCGAGGACTACCCCGAGCTTTCCGTCTGCACGCCCGCCGTGCACGACAGTTCCACCGTCCGCGAATGGTGGGAGTGCGAAGCGAACCAGGAGCAGTTCTCCGGCTTTTTGGGCTACCCCTCGCTGCCCAGGGTGTACAACCCCGGAACGGCAAAGATAATCCTCACTAAAGCGGCTTCCGCCGGTTCGCGTTTCCGCGTTTTCCAGTTCCAGGACCTGCTGCACCTTTCCAGCAAATGGTACGCGCAGGACCCGGCAACCGAGCGGATAAACGTGCCGGGAACCTGCAACAACTTTAACTGGACCTACCGCCTTCCGGCCTCCATCGACGAGATCGGCAAGGACAAGGACCTGGTAAACGCCGTTGCTGAATTAAGCAAGGTGAAGGCGGCAAAGAAGCAGCGCGCCAAGTAGGCGGCTTTACCTACTGGCCCATACCAATGTACCGCTCAGTGCCGCCGCCGTCGGGACCGCTATCAGCGTAAAAATCCGCCAGAACTTTGAGCTTTTTTCGTATCTCGCCGATAGTGCCGATTGCTTCCTGAAGGTTTCCGACATTTCGGTCAAGCGAGCCTGTAAGTCCTCCAGCAATTGCTCTTGCCTGATCGTTATATTCTCGTAGTTCCCGATTAAGCTCTCGCTCCCGCTCAAGTTCTTCTGTAAGTCTTCCAATAGTTTCTGCTGCTCTTCCGTGTTCAAGAGCGTAGCGGCGATCAAGCTCTCCAGCTGATCGAGGTCGCTGCCGATGGAAGAAAATTCCTGTGTGTATAGTGCCTGCGAGAAAAGCAAGAAGCATACACATCGCAAAACGGACCTTGCGAATGGCCGGGGGTTTCTCATTCAATTTTTTCTCCTCGCTTACCTAAAAAATACGAATTGAAATGCCCAAAGGCAAGTAAATTCCGCCTGTTTCCGCCCCTGTGCAATGCCCCGATTTCATAGTACAATGGCTGACATTACAACCGCAAAAAGGGGCAACTTATGGATTCAATTCAGATACAACTGGCAGTTCTGGAAGATACGGCGGCGGGGCAGGCCAGGGGCCGGAGGCATCCAGCGCGTACAGGCCCCTTGATGGAATTCCATATCGACCGCGAGGTCCGCCGCGAGCACGGGCTGGACCGGAGCCTTTTTGCCCTTACCGGCAACGTCGTCCTGGCCGATATGCGGCTGGCGCGGGAATTGACTGCCAAATTCAACGCAAAACTGAAGGACGGGCAGCATATAAAAGCCGGCCAGCTATACGCCATGGGGCTGATCGACGAGATTCTGCACTATGTGGTGGCGCTGTACCGCAAGCAGGTGCAGCCGGACGCCTTTGACACCGGCCTGGAACGGCTGGAAACCAAATTGGGCGGGGGCAGGACGAATGGGCTGCTTACCGCGTTTACCGAGCAATTCCCCCCGCAGCCGGTGTACGCGGGCGATAAGGTCGTTCCTGAGTACCTGGAGGGCACCGACGGAGACGAAAGCTGCCGTTCCCTATCCCTCGAAGAAACGATGATGCTGTCGCTTGCCAACCTTAACCCCGCCTTCAAGCCCTTCAAATTTCTTTTTAACGACAAGAATCTGGCAAAGCATACGGTGTACCCGGCGGCAATCGAAGAGCTTAAGGCGCACTTTAAGACCCTGCCCCCGTTTGGCCCCGACGGGCAAAATTTATGGGACATGCTGCGCGCCCCGGCCCTTGCCTCCGATACCCTCAGCGGCCAGCTCGACTTCATGCGAAAGCATTGGGGCCTCATTATGAAAAAATTCATGTCGCGGCTGCTGATCGGGCTGGATGTGATGAAAGAAGAGGAAAAGCCCAGCTTTTTCGGCCCCGGCCCCACCCAGGTGATGAGCTTTGCCGGCCTGGACGAGTACGAGCGTTTCAGCCCCGACCAGAACTGGATGCCCCGCACCGTGCTGATAGCGAAAAGCACGCTGGTCTGGCTGTTCCAGCTTTCGCAGAAATACTCAAGGGAAATTACCCGCATCGACCAGATCCCCGACGAGGAACTGAACGAGCTGGCGCGGCGGGGCTTTACCGGGCTGTGGCTTATCGGGCTGTGGGAGCGGAGCAACGCCAGCAAGATGATTAAGCAGTGGACCGGCAACCCCGAGGCGGCCGCCTCCGCTTACAGCCTGTACGATTACGACATCGCCGCCGAGTTGGGCGGCTGGGGCGCTCTGGCGAACCTCCGCGAGCGCTGCCTGAGGCGGGGCATACGGGTCGGCTCCGACATGGTTCCCAACCACACCGGCATCGACAGCCGCTGGATGATGGAACACCCCGACCGCTTCCTCCAGCTTCCCTATCCGCCCTTTCCCACCTATGCCTACAACTGCGGCAACCTGTCGGGCAGGGACGACGTCACCGTGCAAATCGAAGAGCATTACTTTACCCGCAGCGACGCGGCGGTGGTTTTCAAACGTACCGACAACCGCACCGGCGAGGCGCGCTACATCTACCACGGCAACGACGGCACCTCCATGCCATGGAACGACACCGCCCAGATCGACTTCCTCAATGCCGAGGCGCGCGAGGCGGTGATTCAGACAATCGTCGGCGTGTGCCAGCAGTTTTCCATCGTGCGCTTTGACGCGGCGATGACCCTTGCCAAGCGCCACATCCAGCGCCTGTGGTTCCCCGTGCCGGGGCAGGGCGGGGACATAGCCAGCCGCGCCGAGCACGCCCTGACCAACGAGGAATTTAACCGCCTCATCCCCAACGAGTTCTGGCGCGAAGTGGTGGATCGCTGCGCCGCCGAAGCCCCGCACACTTTGCTTTTGGCAGAAGCTTTCTGGATGATGGAGGGCTACTTTGTCCGCACCCTGGGAATGCACCGCGTGTACAATTCTGCCTTTATGAACATGCTGAAAAACGAAGAAAACGCGAAGTACCGCTCGACGATCAAAAACACCCTGGAGTTCGATCCGGAAATTCTCAAGCGCTTTGTCAATTTTATGAACAACCCCGACGAGGACACCGCCGTGGCGCAGTTCGGCAAGGGCGACAAGTACTTCGGCATCTGCACCATGATGGTAACCATGCCGGGGCTGCCGATGTTCGGCCACGGCCAGATCGAAGGCTTTGAGGAAAAGTACGGCATGGAATACCGCCGCGCCTACCGCGACGAAGAGCCGGACGGCTACCTGGTAGACCGGCATGAGCGGGAAATTTTCCCTCTGATGAAACGGCGGGCGCTGTTTTCCGGCTCTAGCGAGTTCAGGCTCTACGACGTATACACCGAGGGGGGATTGGTCAACGAAAATGTATTCGCCTATTCCAACCGCGCCAACATTCACGGCAACGAGGAACGGGCGCTGATCTTTTACAACAACTCGTATTACGAAACCGCCGGATGGATCAATATAAGCGATCCGGCAATACCGCAGATCGACGGCAGCAAACGCCGCGACAGCCTGCACACGGCGCTTGCCCTGCATGACGGCGACACCTGGTTTACATTATTCAGGGACCAGCGTTCCGGCCTGTGGTTCATACGTTCCTCCAAGGCGATTTGCGAAAACGGTTTCTTTGTCGCGCTGAATGGATACGAAGCGCAGGTTTTTATCGACATACACGAAATTGAAGACGACGAAAAAGGCCGCTGGGCGCGGCTGCACCACGATTTGCAGGGCCGCGGGGTGAACGATCCCCACTCGGCGATCATGGACATCTATCTGGGCGATCTGTACTACCGGTTCGCCAAGCTCATCAAGCCGGAGATCGTCAGCCAACTGCACGGCTTCTTTACTGCCGGCGCGCCAGGGAAGAAGCCAACGCCTTCAACGAAGGTGACGACTTCGACAAAGGCGGCAGTTTCAAAGACCCCGCCGGAATTTATCGAATCGATCAAAGAACAGGCAATGACCTATTTCACGACTGTGCGGCACTTCATCGGCGGAGCGGACGGGAAATTCGATGCCTGGGGACAGGAAGTGGTTAGTGGTCAGTGGTCAGTGGTTAGTAATGAAGAGTTGTGGGAGGAGTTTAGAGGATACATTGAACGATTGATTGGCCTTGCCGGGTATGCCGGCGCTTCGGGAAAAACCCCCGCAGAACGCCTGTTGAAGGAGCTTGCCGGCCATTTGCGGGATAGCCAGCTTGTCTGCGCCGCCGCTTTGGGCTACGGCCTGCTTGCCGTTCTGCGGTCCTTTACCGGCAGCGGAAGCTTCGGCAGCACGGGCGCCGCCGCAGAAAATTTAGCCTTTGACCATTGGGGCCTGGATCGCAAACTCCGCGAACAGTACGGCGCTTTCGGCGCGTCAGACGACGATGCCTGGCGCCTTGCCGAAATATGCCGATTAGTCCTGGGAAGAACGGGGACTGGGGACTGGGGACTGGGGACTGAGAATAGTGGAAGTTCATTCAACGCCGAACATTTCGCTGCGGCGTTATTTGACGAAAATTGCTTGCTCGACGAATTCCGCCACATCATCGGGGTTAACGTATTCAACGATGTTACCTGGTTCAATAAAGAAGCCTTTGAAAACGCCATGTTCTACGGAAAGCTGTTCCTCGTTCTTGAAGACGACTCGGCTTTTTCTTTGAAGATG
>WRJO01000039.1 GCA_009778545.1 Treponema sp.
AGCAGTCTCTCATACTCCATACGATCCTCCCATACACAATATATTTGTCCGTTCACATAAACCTCCGTTCAGCCGACCCTTCATTTTTTGCCCATACCTCCCAACAGGAAACAGGAGTTTCCCCAAGTTTCAACGTTTTTTCTTACTGCGGAAATGGTACTTTTGCTTCATTTTCATATTCAGTTCACCCTCCGTTCCGCCGCCTTTACACGGCATTTCTTATTTTTGTTCACAGTCCCTTCGAAAAAAAACTATGGAAAAGTATTATTTTTGCCTGCGACAGCCCGATAATAAACAGGCGTTTAGCGCAATTTTCGTATTCATGCCGCAGAAAAAAAATAGGACTTTTGCACAAATTACCCTTCACCATAATGTGATCACCGCCTCCAAGGAACTAGCCAAAAGTCTAGGTTTTACCATTTTCACGGCAATTTTTGACGAAAGATATGGGAGTTTCCCCTAAATTGTGGGGTTTCCCCGCATTTTCCGTATCCATAACCGCCGCCGCTGTCTCCTCCCGGCGTTTAACACCATTTTCAAATTCCTGACACTTTTTTAAAATGGGAGTTAAGTGCCATTTTACCTTCACCATAAAGCCGTCATCGTCTCAGCGATACTGACCAAAAGGGTAGGTTTTATAATTTATTTTTGCTTTTGTTTCAGACAGGTGAAATACGTCTTTTGCGCAATTTTTATTAATTCAGACAGGCTTTCTTTTTGTATGTTTATATACACAATAAAAAAATAAAATCTTCAAATGAAATAAAAGCCCCTCTATCCAATCAGAACAGAGGGGCTGTTTTTCTTTGCTTTTTACCGGCGATTTATCCGGCAATAGCGGAGACTCCGCCGTCAGTCCTTTTGACAATCCTAAAACCGGCAGTGCCGCCGCTTGCCGTTTCCCGCGCCTCATCAGGTCTGGAAATACCGGCAATCGCCTCCTGCGCTTTTACCACATCCTCAAGCTGCCTCGCGTCAGGGTGGCTGTACCATTCCGTCATGCGGTCTGACCTGTGCCCCGTGACGCTCTGCACCTGCGGAACGGTCAGGCCGAGCCGCTGCAGCTCCGTATTCAGGAAATGCCGCCAGCCGTGCAGCGTCAGCCCCCGCCGTTTTATCTCCGCATCGTCTATCCCGATCTTGTTCAACGCCTCGCGCAGCCCCATATACAGGTTGTTGCGGCTTACCGGAGTGACTCCGCCGTCAAGGGAAAATACAAAGTCCCTGCCGTTATGCTCCGTCAGCTTGCGCAGCAAAGCCATCATTTCAGGCATTACCGGTATGGTGCGGTTTTCCCTCGTCTTGGTATGCCCCTTGTAGCCGTACTGCCCGTACTGCCCGCAGACCAGAATGTAATCGTCAAACACGAATTCTCCCCGCAGCCCCAAAATCTCCCCCGCCCTCATCCCCGTCAGCGAGGCGAGCCTGTTGGCGGCATAGGCAATCTCCTTGCCGCCCCATACCGCCCGGTAGTTTTCGGGAAACAGCCTTTGAACTTCCTCGACCGTCAGAATCTCGATATCCTTCCGGTCGTTTTTCAGCCGCCGGACATTGGCGCACGGGTTTGTTTGCAAAAGACCCCGCCTGACCGCTTCCTGCAGCATCACATTCAATGTCCTGAACGCGGAATTCGCGTAGGTGTTCTTGTACCGTTTCGGCTCTTTGCCGCCGCCCTCCGGCCTTGCTTCCCGCTTCGAGAAACCGAGCAGCCATTTGTTCACGTCGGGGGAAGTAATCTTCTCCAGCGGCACTTTCCCGAAGAAAGGCATAATCTGGTGTTCGAGAATGCTTTTGCTGGTCGCCATGTACGAATCGGAAATGTACGCCCTGCTTTCCTGATTTTCGACATACACAGACCCCCGCTCCCAAAAGCCCTCCGCGTATTCGGCGAAAGTCAGCGGCTTTCTCCCGTCCGGTATCAGCGCCCCCTTCCTGATGAGCTTGTGACAGTAGTTCCGCGCCAGCGTCTTGTTCAGGCACTTGGTCGTCCACGGGCCCCGCCGCACCCCTTCCTCGTCATAGGCGTAATAGAAAACCACCTTTTTCCCGCTCGGATGTTTCCGCAAAAACAGTGTAAAATCGCTATGCATACCACATAACCCTCAATTTTGGGAAATTGATAACGCGCCTGATTGCGCGCCGATTTCCCGGATGTAAGGCGTACCGTTTAGCAACGCTAAATCCTTATGCAGTAAACAATTAGCTCTGTTCGGGAAGAAATAAAATAGGTAATGTGTGCAATTTGCTTTACCCTTCGCATACAATCAATGCCAAGGAAATCATTTTCGACAGAGCAAATTATCAACAAATTGAGGGAAGGCAAATTCGGTGACTGACACTCTGCGAAAGCTAGGCAAAACTTCAGAAAAGCGATATATTATAGAGATAGGAGTTAAAATATGACCGCTGTTCGAGAAATTGTCGATTCCAGTTCTTTAGCCGATATTTTCGATTTGCCGCCTGTTTTGATGAATCGAAAAATAGAGGTTATTATGTACCCAGCCGAAGAAAGTAAAAAGGAAATTCCACGGCTGACTATGGCACAAATTGACGAATGGACGCAAGCGCCGGAATTACAAGCCATTGCCGGTATTCTTGAAAGTGCGGATTTGCCGCCGGATTTTAACATGAAAGATGTACGGCAAATGCGGCTTGAGGAAAAGTACGGTATATGAGAATCCTTATTGACAGCAATGTTGCTCTTGATGTGCTTTTAAGGCGTGGTGCTTTTTATGCTCCGGCTTTAAGGGTCTTTGGACTTGCAAGGGGCGGTTATGGGATTTTTGTATCTGCTTCCGCCATTACCGATATTTATTATATTATTCGCAAATTAACAAAAAACAAAGAATTTGCCCTTGCATCGGTAAAAAATCTGCTGGCTATGATCGATGTTGCCGCTGTGTCGGGAAATGAAATACGGCTGGCTGCCAATTTGGATTGGGGCGATTTTGAAGACGCTGTGCAATATGCTGTTGGAGAATCCCTTGAGGCTGATTATATTGTAACACGAAATAAAGCTGATTTTGCTTCTGCTACATTGCCTGTTGTTAGTCCTGATGAATTGCTGGCGATATTGGTTCCGCCTGTAACATAAAAATCAGTGCCAATGCTAAGTATATAACACCAAATTTGCAATCAACAACCCCGCCCTGAAGGGCCTGAAGGGACGGGGTTGTTGTTTAGGTAAGGTATTTGTCTCGGGGTTTAACGCCCTTTTAAGCGCCCTAAAGGGCGGGGTATTAAACCCCTCGCAGACAATAAAAAAAAGCCGTCCGAAGGGCGGCCTTTTTCGATATACAAATATCTTTACAGCATCGGACGCTGCCAGTAACACCTACGCTATGGGTAGCGTATTTCTTAGAATAACTGCACTAGGCAAATTCGGTGACTGACACTCTGCGTGTCCTATTTAGAAAAAGTATTAAAAGAAAAAGTTGGGACAGATTATCTGGTAAATAGCGGCTGGAATTTATCAGAAGTGGAGGCGGCGTTTGGATCTGCTTGGATTAGTCGATAGAATTACTGCGGCTGAAATAAATATTGATTCCGGCAGAAAAGGTTTTGCAATAAGAGGCAAAGAACAAGAAGGGCGGATACTCTATGAAACCGGCATAGCCAGAGCCTTGTTAGCCTTTCAGGAAGCCCAATCTACTTTCGACCCTTATACGTCATAATTCAGATAGAATAGTAAGAATAGGTACACATACTGGTAAAAATCAGTTATTGTCTCGAATTCACCAGCATTTCTTGAATGAGAACAAAGACAGAAGTATTTTTAGAAAAAAATATTGACGATGCCCTGTGCCTAACACCGAATTCCGATAGCGTGCCGTTATACGCAACAACGATAGGTATGGTGTATGTTCAGATACTATGCGTTGCCCAAATCTTCCTTTGCGTCCTCTGCGCCTCCGCGCCTTTGCGTGAGGAAATAACAAAAAAATCCCGGGAAAAATTCTGCTTGCCAGCCTCCTATTGGTGTGATACTATATACTCGGGGCAGTTTGAATTTCGGCTGCGCAGGGTGTCAGCACCGAAAAGCACTCAGGGCGAAGAAATCGGCGAAGCAGGCAAAAAAGGAGAAAAAGGGATGAAATTAAGTTTTAGAATACCATTGCTTATCGGAGCTGTTGTGGTAATAACGGCTGCCAGTATTATTATTACGGCTGTATTTATCGCCTCCGGAAATCTGGAAGAAGCCAATTACAATGAACTTTCCGCCGAGGCATTCGCAAACGCCGAACTTATCATTGCCAAGCTGGAAAACCAAAAGATTCAGCTCTGGGAAATCGCCAACCGCAGCCGTACCCGCTCCATGGACTGGGAGGGGGTTGTCAAGCAGAACCTCGCGCCGGATGTAGATCGCATCGACAGTTTGGAGATGGGTTTGGTATACCCCGACGGTGAAGCCCACTATGTTCGTGATCCGCAAGTTACCAATCTTGGCGATCGGGATTATGTCATCCGGGCTTTTACCGGGGAAAATGCCGTCTCCGATGTGCTTATCAGCCGGGCTCTCAACAAACCGGTAGTAATGTTCGCATCCCCGGTATTTGAAAACGATACCAAAGGCGCGAATGTTATCGGCGTTGTTATTTCCCGCAAGGATGGCACTTTTCTCTCCGGAATGACCAATCAAATTAAGCCCAGTAAAAAAAGCGGCTATGCGTTCATGACGAACAACGAGGGTACAATAATCGCCCACCCCAATGGCGAACTGGTACTCAATCAATTTTCTCCGATAAAGGATGTTAAAAGCGATCCCTCGCTAAAGTCCCTGGCAGATATGCTCAGTACGGCCATCACAGAAAAATCCGGTTCTGCTTCCTATACAATCAACGGGGAAAACAGAATATGCTGTTATTCCGAAGTTCCGGGTCTTCCCTGGACATTATTTGTTTCAATAGAAAAAAAGGATTTTGAAGATGAAATTTCCCAAATGCGCAATATTATCCTTGCAATAGGAGCAATCTGTACTCTCGCAGGTATCGGCGTTGCGATACCTATTGGCAGGTCGATTGCCAAGCCGGTTATCCGAATAGCCGGAACATTAAAAGATATATCCGAAGGAGAGGGAGACCTAACCCGAAGCATCATAATCAATACAAAAGATGAATTTGGAAACCTCGCCCATTATTTTAACCAGACATTGGAAAAAATCAAAAACCTTGTCCTGAATATCAGGAAAGAAGCGGGCGTATTATCCCGCATCGGCAATGACCTTTCAAGCAACATGAACGAAACCGCCGCCGCTGTAAACGAGATTACCGCGAACATTCAGAGTATCAAGGGACGAATATTAAACCAAAGCGCCAGCGTTACCGAAACCAACGCGACAATGGAACATGTTGTAGCAAACATCAACAAACTGGACGGTCTTGTTGATAAACAAAGTACCACTGTTTCACAAGCCTCAGGCGCCATAGAGGAAATGGCCGCCAATATTCAGTCGGTTACCTTAACCCTTGCCAACAATTCTGCAAATGTTAACACCTTGCTGGAAGCGTCCGAAGTAGGCCGAAACGGATTGCAGGAAGTAGCAGGAGACATTCAGGAAATCTCCCGCGAATCCGAAGGGCTTATGGAGATAAACTCCGTAATGCAGAACATCGCAAGCCAGACCAACCTGCTCTCAATGAACGCCGCAATAGAGGCCGCCCATGCCGGAGAATCGGGGAAAGGTTTCGCCGTTGTAGCCGACGAAATACGCAAATTGGCGGAAAGCTCCGGCAAACAATCCAAGACCATCGGCGTTGTTCTGAAAAAGATAAAAAGCTCAATCGACAAGATAATGAAATCCACCGAAAACGTACTTACAAAGTTTGAGGCAATAGACACAAGCGTAAAGGTGGTGACCGATCAGGAAGAACAAATTCGCGGCTCGATGGATGAACAGGGAGCGAAGAGCAAACAAATCGTTGAAGGCGTCGTGGGGGTAAACGAAATAACCCACCAGGTACGAACCAGTTCTCATGAAATGCTTGACGGGTCAACAGAAGTTATCCGTGGAAGCACGGAACTTGACAAACAGACACAGGAAATTGCTTCGGGCATTAACGAAATGGCAATCGGCGCGGAGGAGATGAATGTTGCCATCCACCACGTCAACGAATTAAGCATCAAAAACCGCGAAAGCATAGATGTCTTGATGAAAGAAGTTGGGCGCTTTAAAGTTGATTAATAAGCGAAGGTTTATGGGTTTATCACCGCTTCTTAGTATTGGAACAGCGCGCCCGGATTGCCCGCAATAAACCCCCGGTCCAGCAGGGCGGGGATCAGTTCGTCGGTCAGGGCGGGGATCCACGAGCGGTCGAAAACGCCATTGGGGGTTTTTGCGAGATTCTTTTCCATGCGGGAACGGGAATCGCGCGCGTCATGGAGCAATATTATCCCTCCGCCCTGCTTTTCCGTTTTTTTAATAATTTGCCCGATAACTTTTTCCCGCGCCGCTGCGGTCTTGGCTGCGTCATAGGCCCTGATGCTGCCGGGAACCAGGGTATAGCCCGCTTCGCGGATAATTTTTTCGTGGACGGAACGGTATAAACCGCCGTGGGGCCGGTACAGCCTGGGATAGTTATCGTGCCCCAGAGCGGCGGCAATCGCGGCCTCTCCCCGGATCAGGTTGTCACGAAATTCGCCCTCGCCCATTCCGCCGGCCCATTTTTCGGAATAGCCGTGGTTGACAATACAATGCCCCTCGTCAAACATGCGCCTGACCAGGGCGGGACTGCGCTCGGCATTTTCGCCTAACAGGCAGAACAACGCATGAATGCCGTGTTTCTTCAGCACATCCAGCAGACGGGCTGTGGTATCGCCGTGATCGTTGGGGCCGTCGTCAAAACTGAAAATTATCAAAGACGGCGGCATGGCAATATCCGCCCCGCTATGGGTAATGCTCCGGCAGGCGGCAAAAAGAATGCCAATACAAACAACAACGCAGAAAAAATGACGAATACGCATAATGTCAGCCTTCAATTGCCGGGAACAGGAATGCCGAAAACTCTCTGGTCAGCGCGCGGACTGCCCTGGGCATGGAAAGATCACGGTATTTTTCGGGGCTAATTTCCGGCCCCATGCTGATGTCATAGACATAGCGCTCATTGGGATTAAAACCCGTCCAGGGATCCTTTCTGCCCAAACCGTATTTGTCCGTGCCGCCTATATGTAAAGGTATTATATTACAGCCGGATGCCATCGCTATGCGGGCAGCGCCTTTTTTAATACTATTCCTGCCGGAGCGGGGGGTTCTGGTCCCTTCCGGAAAAATTATCAGGCAGTTTCCCCTGTTTAATGATTCGATGCAGGAGCCGAGAATGTCTTCATAGTCAAGTGAACCCAGCATGTACAACTGGCGTATTACCCCGCTTAAAATAACATTATTGTGCTTCGGGCTTACAATAGTGTCTGCGTTAGGGATAAGCGAAATGAGTACTACCGGATCAAGCAATGATGGATGATTCGCAACGATGATCTTCGATGAAAGATGCCGATAGGCTTCCCTGTCGCCGGGATTCAGATCCAGCGCTTTTATAAAATGCATGACGGAAATAAAAAAAGCCAGAGATGATGAGACAAAGCTCCTCATGTGTTTTTTGAATCGTTCTCCGGGATGGATAAAAAGACGCATAAGCGGGAAAATAACCAATGCCAGAATAAGCGTAGTAAATCCAAAGAAAAAGAAAGAGAACCACTTTGCCAGAACCCGGTAAGCATAGAGCGGCTTGTTTGATATGGGGGGCAGTTCAGGAGGCAACATGCATTTTCCCGCAGAGAAGCAGCCGCCGTAGGAAAGCAAGCGGATCGTCCCCGGCCGCTTTCAGCGCCGAAAGGGGGACGGACGGCTGCGCTGCTTCCCGCGACAGAACAAGGGCATAGGCTGCGGGGGATAGGCATTCCCCGGAAAAACACCCGTACTCCGGCGGCGGCTGTTCGTCGGCATACACAAAGGCAATTTCCCGTTCCGCGCCGCAGAGCAGCGCCGCTTCCGCTGCGGCAAGGCCTGCGGCAAAAGGATCCCTGCCCGCAGGGTAGATCGCCGAGTATCCCCCTCTTAGTCCCAACGCAATGGAAGCAAGCGCCGCCGGAGCGTTAAACACCGAAAGCGAAAAAGCTGCCGGCATAAGGGCCTTTTCCTCTATCAGCATTTTGTTGATCTGGTACTGCCTTGCAAGCTCGCCGCGCAGAGAGAGAAAAAATATTTTGGCAGCGTCCTCCGGGGGCAGAAGATCATGGATAACCTGTATGGTCATTCTGGAGATTTGACTCAGGCGGCGGCGAAAAAGGGAATCGGTAAAGGCAATCCCCGGACCTTTCGCGTCGGAAGATATGCTTCGCCTGCCCTGCGCCCATTCATCCCATTCGCCCGGATTCTCTACTCCCGGCGCCCATGCGCAAAGACGGGTGACATACGATTCGCTCACGGCCTGCCCCGGAAGTGAAGAAGCGAATAATCGTTGGAACCCACATTGTGGCAGGCGCCGGCAATGACAAAACCGGCTTTTTCTACGGCCTGCACCAGTTCATCGTAGCGGTACATCTTGCTGTTTCCGTTTGCCATGCAGGTAAAATACAGGGAGGTGGCCTGCAGCGAATACGATGCCGCTTTAAAACGCTGCCTGTCCCACAGGGGTTCAAAAACAAAAACGTCCGCTTCCGTTCCCGCCGCAGAGCGCACCTTCCCCATTATGCGGGTAACTTCTTCAAGGGAAAAACAGTCGAGGAACTGGCTCATCCAGATAATGTCCGCCCCGCCGGGAACAGCGGTTTGCGCATCCAGAATGTTGCAGGCCACGGTTCGTATTCTGCCGGAAAACCCGGACTGGGCAATGTTCCGCTCGGCTTCGGCGATCTGTCCGGGAAGGTCAACGATGGTTACCTCCACACGGGGATCGTAACGGCAGCAGCACAATGCCCACTTTGCCGTATTGCCGCCAATGTCGATGATCTTTTTCGGGTTGCGGGAAAATACAACGGGAAGGGCTTCTGCAAAACCAATGTCGGAATAAAAATGATCGAAGGCGAACCAGCTTTTCCGCACATGCTCCGGCAGGACCGAAAGAATTTCATAAATCGTTTTCCCCCCGGAGCCAAATACCTCCAGCCCCAGGGGCTTTCCGTCTTTCACCGATTTCGTCAGCTCAAAAGCGCCTTTATAGCAAACATCATTAACAAAATTAAAATTTACCCTGGTCATATCGTCTTCCAGAAGAAACCAGCCGATCTTCCCAAGAATGAACCGTTCTTCGCCGCTGTCGGCATCTGGCAGAACCTTGACGATATTCATGCCCAGGGCGATCTCCAGAAGAACCTTTGCGCCGTACAGGGGAATATCCGCCTGCCGCGCCGCTTCCGCAAAGCCAAGCCCCCCGTCGCCGGAATCGGAAACGGCCTTGAGCAGCCCCAATTCCAGAAGCGCCCGTACCGCCTGAAAAGCCAGGGGGGCAAAGGCGATTTTCTGCGCTTCAAATTTCGCGTCTACGGCTCTGATTGCATCTTTATAATAGCTATCGTTTATGTTTTCGGGCATGACCGTCTATTCAGTATGGCATTAGCGCCCTGCCCTGTCCAGCCTGAGCGAAATGATATAAATAACCACCGCCGTCCAGATACACCCGAATGCGACAAAGTACCGCAGGGGAAAGGCTTCGCCAAAAACAAACAGCGCCAGCACAAAATTAATCGTGGGGGTGATAAACTGGGCAAAGCCAAGCGCAGAAAGCGGCAGGAGTTTCGCGCCGAGGGCGAAAAAGTACAGGGGGAGCGTGGTCATCAGGCCGGCCAGTGCGAGCAGCATCCACGTCCGCAGGGGAAGCTCTGCAAAGTAGGCAAGGCTGTGCAGGCCGGCAAATGCGGCCCCGGAAATGCCGCCGCCCGATCCGCCAAAGCTGAAGCAGAGGAGCAGAATGCCAACCGGCGCGCTTGCCAGCGTTTCCGCGCCCAGCGATTCGAGGGCGGCAAGGCCGAGCTTTTTTTTCAGAAGGGCATAAAAGCTGAAGGTAAGGGCAAGCAGCAGCGAAATAAGGGGCAGCGAGCCGGACAGCACGGTAAGGATCAGCACCCCGATAAAGGCAATGGCGACGGCGGCCCACTGCAGCGGCAGCAGGCGCTCACGGAAAAAGATCAGCCCCAGGATTATCGAAACCAGCGGGTTGATGTAATACCCCAAAGAAGCCTGCAGGGTATGCCCGCTGTTGACCGCCCATATGAACAGCCCCCAGTTGCAGCAGAGGAGCAGGGAGGTAAGAATCAGCGTGACAGCCGTTTTTGGTTTCCTGAAAACCAAAAGCCATGCGGAATTTCTTGCCGCCATAAGGATGATCCCAACCAGCGCCAGGGACAGCAGAATCCTGAAAGCGAGAATGTGCAGCGGGCTGACGGCGGCGAGA
Source organism: Treponema sp. (assembly GCA_009778545.1). Taxonomy (GTDB): domain Bacteria; phylum Spirochaetota; class Spirochaetia; order Treponematales; family Breznakiellaceae; genus WQXQ01. The sequence goes on from WRJO01000039.1 coordinate 10,386, forward strand.
AATTTCCAGTACAGGGGCAAAATACCCCAGAGGCCATAGGCCGATACGGCGTACAGGAAACCCCTGCCGGGCGCTTGTGCCCTCATTACGACTCCTTAGTGGAAATATAGTTTAGTGGGTTTGTTTTTCCCGCACGAACTTGGAAAAAATTTCAAAAAGTATTAAATCAATCTTGTGGTGTTTGTTAATGAAATTTTCTTCCATCATGGCGAGGGCCTCATCGGTAGTCATTGCCTCGCGGTACTTGCGGTTGGGATCGGTAACACTGTCAAAAACGTCGATAATTTCCAGAACCTTGGCCGGAAAATACGACAGGGCCTCAAAATCGAGTATCGGGGCAAGGTCGAATGTCATGGTGTAGCTCTGCTTTGCCTGAGGGTTGGCCTTCCGGTATTCGTCCAGATAGGCGCGGAAGTATCCGTAGCCCGCCGGATCGCCGTAATACTCGTGGTGGTATCCGGTGATAAGGGCTGCCTCTTTGGGATAATTTGTTTTGCTCATAACGGAATTGTAGCCAATCTTGACATGTTCAATTACAATATCGCGGTTGTACGCCGCCTCGCCCTCATGATACTCTACGGCATCGGCCTTTCCGATGTCATGGATCAGGAATCCCGTCGCCCAGTTGTAAAAATTGCTTTCGGTTATCGCGCGCATGCCTCCGAGGAAAACCCTTTCAAGATTAATATCTTCCATGTCAATATGGGGCAGCAATGACCGGTAGTACTGCCGGTGCCTGTCGTCAATGGATATCCGCAGCTTGGCGATAATGCTTGATGTTGACACCAGGTTGTTGTAGTAGGAAAGAAAGGCAAGCCCGTTCAGGTACACGCGGGTCATGTGCTGGATAATGGTTCCGTTTGATTTGGCAACGAGTTTGTTCATCAGCTCGTCGTTAAATATATTTTCGGAGATAAGCTGGGAAGTCGCCTTTACCAGATCGCGGGTAGAATCCACCAGTTCCTGGGTCTGCTTTTTTGCCTCGTCGTTGGAAAGCTGCATGGCTTTTTTCAGGGCGGCATGGTTGTGCAGCATGGCGTTCTGCGTCGTTTCAACCAGGGCTTCGGTAACAAGCTGTTCCTGTCTCGGCTTCATGGCAATCAGTGCAACCAGCCTGTTCTTGTCTTCTTTAATATGCTGGACCCGTTCGTCATCGGTCATGCGGGCCAGGGATTCATAATCTTTTCCGAAACTCTGGTCGGTTTCCGTTATTTTCGGCTCATTCTGGCCGGCATTGGACGGTTCCCATGCGGTTCCCATTTCGGAAGCGGCGCTTTGTACGCTGGCAAAGTCTTCGTTGGACAGGAAAAATTCCCACTTGTCGTTTTGCAGCCAGAATTGGGGGTTATTTTCGAACATCGCCCTGAAGGGCATATTTTTATTTTTTCCGGTTTCCCTGCTGACGCAAACAACGGAAACTTCTTCCTGAAGGCAAGCATTGATGTAATTTTTGTTGGCTGCTATTGATTCTCTCAGCAGCACAACAGTACCTTTTTTAACCATAACTATGAGGCTGACACGATTCGAACGTGCGACCTTCAGATCCGCAATCTGATGCTCTATCCATCTGAGCTACAACCTCGTTCGGAGCAGGGGGGATTCGAACCCCCGGTACCCTTTCGGGGCACAACTCCTTAGCAGGGAGCCCGATTCGGCCGCTCTCGCACCGCTCCAAAGGTAAAACAATTATACCGCTAAATCATTTATATGTCAATTTTCGGAGCAAGGGGGATTCGAACCCCCGGTACCTTGCGGCACAACGGTTTTCAAGACCGCCTCCTTCAACCACTCGGACATCGCTCCTGTGTTTCAGCACACGCCAGCGCCAGCAAATGCCGATTGTTCAGCATACCTTATTTCATGGGGCAGATCAAGGCATCGTAGAGGGAATACAACAATTATTGCAGAATCGAACATGATCATATGTCTTCCAGCACATTGGCATATATGGTATAGTGGGCGAACCGGCGACACTAGCTCACCCGGATAGAGCAGCTGCCTTCTAAGCAGCAGGTAGGGGGTTCGAGTCCCTCGTGTCGCAAAACGCTAAAACACCCCGGCGAGCTGTTCCCGGATAATGCGGGCTGTTTCCAGTTCCAGCGGATCAGCCGGAAAATAATCAACTATGTCCGCCGCCTCGAAAATTTCCCAGGCCTTTGAGAGCAGGGGGTCCTGCTCGGCATAGGCGGCGGGAAAGGCGCTGGGGAAACTGCCGGGAATCGCGTCGAGCGCTTCTTCCAGCGCCTGCTTTCTGCCGGCGATGTAGGCAAGGAAGGTCCATGCTTCGTCGCTCTGGGCGCAGCCGGCGGAAATGCCGGCGTATATTCCCGAAAGGGCAAGGCGGTTTTTTCCCTGCGCCGTCTGCGGCACCGCCGTGACGCCGAAATTGAGGCCGGCTGCGGCGCGGCGCAAAAAGGGGATGTCCCGCGACGAGGCTGCAAGCATGGCGACAGCGCCCGAGGCAAATTCCTCCAACCGCTGCGCGCCGGTTTTTTCGAAGCTGCCCGGCGCAAGGAGACCGTCGCTGTGCAGGTCGCCAAAAAAGACAATGATGCCGGAAGCGGCTCTGGAAAGCGCAGCATCTGCCGGCGGGGCATTTCGGCCCGCAGCCTCGGCAGCCTGGCGCAAATCGCCGCCTGAAGCCCACACCCAGGGGTACAGGCTGCTGCGCAGCGCAAGGGGGTCTTCCTCGCTCAGACCCAGCGCCAGGGGGTAAGCCGTCTCCAGGGCCGCGATGGCACGGGCGGCGGCGACAAAGTCGGCGCGGGTTTTCGGCGGGCGGTCGCAGTTTGCCGCTTCGAGGATGTCGATGTTGTAGAAAAAAAGATCCATGAACGACACCAGCGGCACCGCCCACTGGCCCGCCTGCGTCTCGTTGTGAATGTACGGCCGCAGCGAGGCCAGCGCCGAATCGGCCATCAAAGCGGCAAATTCGCTGTCGTCAAAAAATACGATGTCCGCGCCGTCGCTTTCAACCGTCTGTATCCGCAGATCGGGGTATTGTTCCTCAAATTCCTGAATAAGCGCGCCCAGCGCACCGGCGCCGAACAGTTCCGTTCCCCTCTGCGAAATGGAAATGTCGATGCGGCGGGTTTTTTCTCCCCCCGCAAAAAACCGGCCGGAAACGGCGGCGGCAAGAACTACCAGCGCGGCGGCAAAGAGAAAAACGTCGATTCGCCTGCTGCCCGAAAGTCCGGCGAGAAAAGACCTCGACTTTTTGATAAAATTACGGCAATAATTACCTATGTTGATCAAGCGTCCCCTGCACGTCCTCTCAAACAAGCTCAGTCCAAAAAAAGAGCCGGTTGAAAGGATGAAAGAAAAATGGACTGCGGACTTTTCCAAAAACGAAAAGTCCTGCTTTGATATTAAACCAGAAATTTCCCATGATGCCTACCTGGAAAAAGGCGCATTGTTCCTGGGCCTGAAGAAGAAATTCGGCCTTGCCCGAATTGAGACGGCGGATCGCGTTTATATGGATCAGCACATCGAGGCGCGTTTCCGCCTGGACGATCTTGGGGGATACGGCGCCGTCGGCATAATGTACCGGATACATGAAAAAGGAACATATTACCTTGCCCTTCTGTCCAGCAAGGGGTATTTTCGCCTGGACGCGGTAAACGAAGGCATTCCCGCGCCGCTTATCGGCTGGACCGAGGTTCCGGAAAGAAACCTTGCCAGAGGCTGGACCGGTTCCGACGGGAGCGGCGCAAGCCTGGAAATTATCGCCCATGGCGACCATTTTATTTTCCTGCTCAACGGCAATTGGATAGCCGAAGTGCGGGACGATTCAATCCCCGGCGGGCATTTGGGTTTCGCCCTCGTGTCATACAATACGCAGGCCACAGAAGAAGCTGGGGAACTGTCCGCCGCTGGCGCAGATGAGGGCATTTCCGCCGAAACCGGCATCCGTGAAGCGCCGGAGGGAGATTCCCCGGCGGCGAAGGAACAGTATGCCTGTATGGCATGGCTGGATTACCTGTCGGTAGATTCCCGCCGCAGCACCGTGAACGCGCAGCATAAAAAATACAGCGGCAGCGTGGAGGTCCATGTGGAGAACCGCCTGCGGCTTGCCGAAAGTTTCGCCGCCATCGAACGCTATGCCTCTGCCTACGACCAGGTGCTCAAGGCATGGAAGCAGCGGGAAGATTCCGCGCGAAACATTATGGCAACCATAACCGAAATGCGTACCAGGACCGAGCTGATCTTTGCCGCCAGAATGGCCTCGCAACTGGGGCAGTACGAAACCGCCGAGGACTACATTGATGTCTGCCTTGCGTTAAGCGAAGAGGGAGACGACGGGCTGGATGCCCTCTCCGAAAAGGCGATAATCCTCAGCGTCCGGAACAAGTATGACAAGCTTGCCGAATTCCTCCCCGGCTACATCAGCCGGGTAAACAACGGAGTGGATGCCGAGCGCCTGCCCCCCCTGTACGGCCTGCTTGGCCACGCTTTCTGGAATTTGAACGATTACCATGCTGCTGCGGAAGCCTGGGACAAGGCGTTCAGCCTGGACGAGAATAACGGCCTGTACGCCATCAAAGCCGCCGACGCCTATGAGATGCTGGGAAAAAACAACGAAGCTCTAACGCGCCGCCTGGCAGGGGGGAACTGTTTCCTGCAGCAAAAAAATGTTAACGATCTTGAAACGCTGATTCCGAAACTGCTTGCGGTCGGAGAAAAGAGCTGGGAAGCCCATGCCCTGGCCGGAAAGTGGGCGTTCGTCATCGGGAATTATGATCGCGCCGATGAAGAGCTGGCGGTATCGGACGGGCTGCGGCGCTCGCTGAAGGCCGAACAAAACGCCGCCGCCGAACCGGCAAAAGCTCCGGCGAAAAAGAAAAGCAAAGCCGGCGCCGCTGCAGCTATCGGCCCGGATGAAACCGGCGGCTCTGCGGCAGAAGCGGCCGCGGCAGAAACGTCGGGCAAAACGCCGGCAGCTAAAGCGAAGGCGAAGCCGAAAACCAAAGCCGCCGCAAAACCAAAGGCGGCGGCCAAACCGCCATCAGCTAAAGCCCCCGCAGCAAAGCCGAAAGCGGCAAAAGCTCCTCCGGCAAAACCAAAAGCTGCAACAAAGCCGCCGGCAGCAAAAACCCCGGCAGCAAAGCCGAAAGCGCCAGCAAAACCGCCATCCGCCAAAGCTTCTTCGGCAAAGCCGAAAGCGCCAGCTAAACCGCCCGCAGCAAGCAAAGGCAAGAAAAAGGGACCAGGGACCAGGGAATAGGGACTGGGATTCGTTCTTCGAAACATAGCGGGTTTAGTTTGGAAACACTCTTATTGTCCGAATTACTTTCCCCTAGTCCCCGATCCCCAGTCCCCAGTCCCCAGTCCCTATATCAGTTGCCTCCCTGGCTGCGGTACCTGCCGGGGCTAAGGCCGGTAAAGGATTTAAACATTTTTGAAAACCAGCTTTGATCGTCAAAGCAGCAATCGCAGGCAATGTCGCTGAGGGAACGATCGGTTTCCAATAGCAGCCTGCACGCCTTCTCCACCCTGAGCCGGTTGATGTAGCGCGAAAGGTTCTCCCCCATCTCTTCCTTGAAAATCGTGCTGAAGTACGGCGCGGAAAGGCCGGCCTCCCCGGCAATTTCGCGCAGGCTGATCTTCCGCGAAAGATTCTTGCGGATAAAGCGATCCGCCCTTCGCATGGCCGACGCGTGCGGTATGCCCTGAAACAGCGCAATGGAAGCGGCAATGGTATCTGCCATGTGGTGCAGCGTGCCGGAGAGCTCCCTAATGGTTTTTGCATCCTGAATTTGCCTGACAAAGCGGCTGTTGTCTTCGGTGGCAATGCCGCCGGTATTTGCCTCCGCGCGGGCAAGCAGCACCGCCAGTTCGACTGCCCCAAGCTGGATAAGCCTGAAATTTTCCGCCCGGTAAAACACCAGCGCCGCCAGAAGTTCGTTAAGGAGTTTTTCTGTTTCCAGTTTTTCCCCCCGCTGGAGCGAGGCGATGAGCCGGTTTTCTATTTCGAGGGGATACACGGGAGGCGCCGAGCCGTCGCCGTGGTTTGCTTTAAGCTCATCTATCAGCGCGGAAATGCTGTCCATCTGATCGCTGCGAAGCCTGAGGGTTTCCCGGTGGCGTTCGCTGCCGCTGGAAAGGGACTCGGCGCACATGAACAGCAGTTCGGCAAGGGACTTTAGTTTTTCCTCGTCAATTTGCGGCAAAGCGCAGACGCGGCGGGAAAATTCTTCCGGACCGACAGCCTGGCATCCCGAAGAGCTGTATTTTTCGGCAAGCGCGGACGTGTCGGCGCCGCCGATCACGCAGCCCGAACCCCGCAGCGAACCGCACAGGGTTTTTTCGTCGAATATCGGACTTACCCAGAAAGCAAGCCCAAGTTCGCACCTGTAAATACGCGGGTATCCCTGGCATCCGGCTTCGATCATCGCTTCCCGGTGCAGCGCACGGCACATCGTGCCGCCTTCGGCAATACCGCTATCGGCGGCCCCGTTTTGGGCGCTTGAGCCGGAGCAGTGACGGCATATGTTCTGCTCGACGCCGGTATTTCCCTGCGGCGCAAAGAGCTGGAAATTCCGGTCGAACATTACCGCCTCGCTGCCCGTCGCCTGCATATATATTGCAAGAACTTTCCGCCAGTCGGGACATTCGGCCCCTTCATCATTATAATTCGATTTCATCACAGCAGCCCATCTTCCGGTATTTGTAGGGACTAAGACCGGTATAGTTTTTAAATGTTTTGGAAAACCAGCTCTGATCGTCAAAACCGCAGGCACCGGCAATTCCGCTGATGGAATCTTCGGTTTCCTTGAGCATCGCACATGCTTTTTCCACCCTGAGCCTGTTGAGATAGCAGGAAAGATTTTCCTCCATCTCATTCTTGAAAACCGTGCTGAAATACGGCGCGGAAAGGCCGGATGCGGCGGAAATTTCCCTCAGGCTGATCTTCCTTCCGAAATTTTCACGAATGTACCGTTCCGCTTTCCGCAATGCCGATGAATGGCGCATTCCCTGAAAGGAAAAAATTTTATGCGACATTCGTTCAACGGCCATGCAGAGGTATACGCTGATTTCGTCGGCTGTTTTTAATTCGTCAATGCGTTTCAGATAACGGCAGTTTGTATCAATCAGCTCCAGGTTGTTTTTTGGATTTGATCCCGCCCTGGAAAGCGCCACCACCAGTTCAGCCGCCCTGAGTTTGAAGTATTCGATGTTGCCGCCGCTAACGGTGTTGATGTTAGTCAGTATTTCCTGCATTATGCTGTTGGCTTCGGCGTTATCTCCCCGCCGTAAACTTGCAAGCAGCATGCGTTCCTGCTCCATCGCATGATAGTCCTCGTATTCCGGCTGACTGTTACGCGGCATTGCGCTGCGGGAGATCTGCTGCGCGCACAGATGAATCATCCGGGCAAGTGCCTGTATCTCATCGCCGGTTTTCGCAGGAACATTGTCTATATAACCGGCAATTTCCGCGCGGGAAACTTCTCCCCTGCAGACATCGAACAGCTTGTCCAGGGTTTCCTGTTTTCCCTCATCGGGAATCGCACAGGAAATAAAAGCTCCGGCAAAGAGTTCTCCTGCGAAAAACGGACTGGTCCAGAAGGAAAAACCCACCGGGCACGTGTATATATACGAACCGCCGTGCCTGCGGGCTTTTTTTGCTGCACTGCGATGCATGGAAGAACAGGGGATGTCATGCGGCGGAATTTTTTCTGCACACTGGCTGTAGCGTTTGCAGAGCGCGCAGAAAATGCCAGATGCGGGATGTTTGGAGTTTTCCACCGCGTTGCAGTCCGCTCCCATAACGGCAGTAATACAATCCGCCGCTTTTTCGTAATGCCGCACAATTTCGTTGGCCCTGTGCCATAACGGCTCCAAATCCCTTCGTTGAATAATGTTTGGTTTTTCCATAATTTTTTCTGTCACCCTACTGCAAAAATAACAAGAGTATTTGTCACAAAATACACCCTGGCGACAGAAATCTAAATATAGTTCATGGTATTCAGAAGATAGTACAACAATTATTGTTAATTTTTTTCTATTTGCTTAATAAGAGACGATAAATCGCGCGGCAGCGGCGCTCGGAGCAAATTAACACTGTCGCCTGTAGTCAGGGAAAGTTCCGCCGCATGAAGCCCAAGCCGGGCAAGCAGCGGCCTTTCTTCAAGCGGATCTCCGCGCCATTTTTTTTTAATTTCGGAAAGCAGCACGGGTTTTTCACCTAACTTTTGATTCGTGCCGTAAAGCGAATCGCATGCAATGGGAAACCCAAGTGCCGCAGCGTGTACCCGTATCTGGTGGGTCCGTCCTGTTTCCGGCAGCGCCTCTATAACGCTGTAGCTGCCCGTGCCGTGCAGCAGCACAAAGCGGGTAAAGGACTTTTTCCCCCGGAATTTGTCGATGATCGTCATGTGCTGCTTGTTGCCGTTGGGAACCAGCGGCAGATCGCAGGCTTCCTCTTTCCAGGGCGGCCGACCGCAGACGACGGCAACGTACCGTTTGCCAACATCACGGCTTTCAAATGAAATCGAAAGGCGGCGGTGGGCCTCTTCGTTTTTGGCAAATACCACCAGCCCCGAAGTTTCGCGGTCTATGCGGTGGACGGTAAAAATCTTTTGCAAAGAAAAATTTTCTGCGACCAGCCTGTCCAGCCGATCGCGGGATTCGTCCCATCGGTCGCCGCCCACCGAAATGCCGGAAGCTTTGTTGACGGCAATGATGTCATCGCTTTCATATATAACAGTAAACGGGGGAATCGCTTTCAGTTAATTCTCCGGGAGCCAGGTTTTACAGCGGGGATTCCCTGCCGGCACAGATCGCAGCAGTCGGCTTCCCAATTATTCGCTTCTACCCGGCAGGCGGGGAAAAACGGCCATGGAACCTCAACGCCCGCCGCCCGGCGGTCCACAATGCAGGCAAGGGCGGCGATTACCGCCCCGTGGCTTTCAAGTGCGGCGGCACATTCGCCGAAGGATTTGCCGGTGGTCACCACGTCCTCGGCGATGAGGATCCTCTGCCCCGGCTGCACCTCCAGCCCCCGGCGCAGAACCATCGCCCCGGCCTCGTCGCGCTCGGTAAAAAAGGCGGGAAGCCCCAACTGCCTGCCCAATTCGTAAGCGGCGATTATGCCCCCCATGGCCGGGCCGACGACGGCGTCGATTTCCAGCCTGCCGGCCTGAATCTCCAGCCGGATCAGGTCTGCCGCGCCGGAAAGAGCCGCCTGCGCCCTGTCGGGGTATTGCAGCAATTTAGCGCACTGGAAATAGCGATCGGAATGGCGGCCCGAGCTTAACAAAAAATGCCCCTCGAGCATCGCCCCGGATTCCCTCAATAAGGTTAGAACCTGTTCCATATCATCCCTCAATATCAATAAGCGGCGCGGCGTTGTGGTACAGGGAACGCCTCGCGGCCGCAGCCA